>USIU01000082.1 GCA_900554745.1 uncultured Leuconostoc sp. | reverse complement strand
GAGATTTATATAAGTCTTACTTCTCTTTAGAAATAAGAGGCTGATCAATCCATTGTTTTAATAAACGACCACCCATTGCACTATGTGTATGATCTAATAGCCATAATAGTGTGCCATATTTCTCATTATTCGCATTTTTAGTAAGTTCAAGTGCCTTCTTTGTGACACTTTCCATATAAACATAATCTTCCTGTTTAACTTCTACAATTGTCTGGATATATTCTAATTCTCTCTTTTGAGTATCAATTAAATAATTCAATAAATTAGCACAGACCTTGATTTGTTTTAAATCATTGATATTATCAAAGATTTTCTTGTAGTTATCTTTAATTGTTTCATTCTTAAAAGGAGACATCATCACTCCATCAATATGAATAGAATCATCTTCTACAACGATTTCTTCGTCGTTTTTGATTGTTTCTTTCGCTTCATCTGCCACGTCAGTGACCTCCTAATTTATGTATATTCGAGCATCTTTTGACTTAACGCTTCGCCGAAGGCATCCATCAATAAGACGTTACGCGCATAAGGCATCCGAATTGGACCAAGTAATGCAATCACCCCATCCCCTTGATTGGGTACCTGAAAGGCACTCGTAATCAAGCTAAAGGATTGTAATAAGGGTTCATCGATTTCTTGCCCAATTTTAACGGTTACCCGATGGGGCACAGCTGTTGCCACGCGTCGAATATCGGGAGCTGACGTCAGAAACTCAAGCAAATGCTTAACCTTCTGTGTCTCATCAACATTTTCCCCAAAATCCAACACGTTCAGTCGGCCACCGATATGCACATTATCGCCAATCGATCGCGCTAAGACGTCGCCAAACAATTGCAAGAAGGCAGCTGGTGTCTTAATCACTCGATTCATTTGTGTCGGTAACTCATCGGATTGCATGAGTCGCAACACTTCAAGAATGGGATGACCAATCATCTGATCATTAATATACTTCACCATACTATCTAACGATGATATTGCTAATTCACGTGGCAATTTGAATGTCTGACTTGTCACCTTGCCATCACTGGTGACCAGCACAGCAATTAATTGATGATTTTCCAACGGCACTAAGCGAAAACCCGAAACCTTGATATTTAACCCTTTGGGCTTCAAAATCAAAGCAGTTGCCCCTGTCAATTCTGACAGTGTCCGTGCGGCTTCATCCAACAAGTCATCAATTTCATGAAAAATACCACGAAAAGAATGCATAACCATCGCCACATCTTGTTGCGTAGCAGGACGTGTCGCCATGAGGTGATCGAGATAATAACGATAACCTGCACATGACGGTACCCGTCCTGCCGATGTATGCAGTTTTTTGATCAGATCAGCTGACTCTAATGCAGCCATTTCATTACGAATTGTTGCGGAACTCACTTTAATATCAAGCTGTTCCTGCAAACTTTTCGACCCGACTGCTCGCGCAGTGTGCGTGTATTCGTAAATGATGGCGCCTAAAATTAATTTTTGTCTTTCTGTTAGCATGCCATCACCTCCGTTTTAGCACTCATAGATATCAACTGCTAACATCTATTATCATACACCCTTTCTGAAAAAAACGCAAGCATTTTAGCACTCTTTTTAATCGAGTGCCAAATAAAAAACACTTAACGCTTGTTAAGTGTTTGAAAGTACTGGCGTGTCGCCTCTTCATCGTGTTTCAATTGCGTAATCAAATCAGGAACTGACGTGAATTTGACTTCACCACGTAAGTAATGATGCCAAGCGACCGTGACGGCCTCACCATAAATTTGTTGTTTGAAATCTAAGATATTAATTTCAACGGTGATTGGCCGCGCCTCACCAAACGTCACGTTGCGGCCAATACTGGCCATTCCTTGGTACCACTGACCAGCAATTTGAATCCCAACCACATAAACACCAATCCCAGGTAACCATTCTAGTTCTGGGGTTTGAATATTAGCCGTGGGAAAGCCTAATTCACGCCCACGCGCCTCACCGTGAACCACCATACCAGTCGTTTGATAGACACGGCCGAGTTGATGATTGACCGTCTGCATGTCACCAGCATCCAACGCGCGGCGAATCGCTGAAGAGCCGACCTTGTGGTGCGCTTCTTCAAAAGGTGGCACCGTTATCACATTAAATCGGCCAGCTGCGTACTGGTCCAAAACTTGCATGTTAGCTGTTTCCCGATCACCACCATAAAGATGATCAAAACCCGCGACCACTGTTGTGGGTTGCAAAGGTAATAAGACCTCATCGACAAATTGCTGGGGCGCCAATTGTGCGAGTTGTGATGTAAAACGCATCACATACACCCGATCAACGCCTAATGCTTCAAACAAAGCAACCTTTTGATCAAGCGGTGTTAAATAATGCAAAGGACGGGTAAGTGTTTTAAATACCACAACCGGATGTGGATCATAAGTCAGGACTGCTAGTGGCACACCTAACCGATCTGCCTCAATTTTGGCTGTTTGAATCACCGCTTGATGACCAAGATGAACGCCATCAAAAAAGCCCATCGTGATGACTTGGGGCTGCGCTAATGGCAATTGTTGAATTGGATAATGTAAGTGAATCGTTTCTATCATATGACTTTATTCGTTTGTGAACACATAGCGTGATTGCCAGTAGTGTTCGGCAGCTTGATAGGCATAAACTGCCTTTAATTCCCCTTGATAAGTTAACTGCAAATAAGTATCAGCCGCTGGCCAGGTGGTGATTTTTTGCCCATTTTTGACTGCAAACCACTCCTCATCTGTCAAAGCTTTTACCGGCCAAGTGAGCACCTTTTGAATGGGCACAACTAACTGCAAGACTTCCTCTCGCGGTAGTGTCGTGATGACGTCTAATGGCATGGCGGCTGACAATGGCATCCCGCTCCCCATCGTGCGGGTTAAACTCGTCATGGTTGCTGGCACTCCTAATTGTTTGCCAGTATCAACGGCTAGAGTCCGAATATATGTGCCTTTTGAGACTGTGGCTTCAAAGCTAAATTGTTGCTGTTGTTGCTGATAGGTTACTGCTGATGTGCGATGGAAATCATAAATCATGGCGTCACGAACTGGTCGCGTCACTGATTCACCGGCACGTGCGTATTCATATAAACGCTTACCCGCGACTTTAACGGCAGAAAACATCGGTGGTACTTGTTGGATTGGCCCATTAAGCTGCGCAAGCGCTTGATCAATCGCTGTATCAGGATAAGGCGTGGTAATCGGTTGTTCGGCCACTACGGCGCCATCAAGGTCTTCCGTTTCGGTTGCAAAGCCTAACGTGATATCCCCAATATAACGCTTCGGCCGCGCCTGCAATTCATCAATTAACTTCGTGGCTTTTCCCAACGCCACAACTAATACACCGTCAACATTTGGATCTAAAGTGCCTGCATGGCCAACCTTTTTTTGCCCGACAGCGCGTCGCACTTTCGCCACGACATCAAACGACGTGATCCCTTTTGGTTTATTGACGACCAAAATGCCGTCTACTGGCTTATTCTTTTGCATCGCTTTCCTCTTGTGGACGCCAGATATTTTGACCAGCATAAACTGCGCCATAGCTGACAAATGGCGTCGCATGATCTTCAAATAAAACATAAACGCGGACGGCTTGGTCACGTTGACGCACCGACCCAATTAAGTCTCCAGCATGTAATTGTTGGCCGGGCCGATAGGCGGCCAATCTCACATCCTGATCCTTTTCACTCATCACTTGTACTGTCACAACCCCGTAACGTTCGCTACGAATCGTGACAGCATGCGGTACCGCATCCGTCACAATACCCGCCACTGGTGACATGATATCATGCCCGTTTGGCGTCATCATAAACCCATTACGATGATTCAACTGATCGTTGTCGAGCACAATTCTTTGCAACTGCCCCGTCACTGGCGCAACAATCACTGGTTGTTCAGCATGACGCGCAATATGAACTGCGTTAAGCTGACCAGTTGATCGTGTGGTTGCATGTTTGCTGGATGCTATAAATAAATTTTGCCACCAGTTCATAGACTACCTCTCACTTAGTTCCCGCGACGTTGCTTAATGTAAGCCGTCAATCGTCGCATCCCTTCATCCAAATCTTCATCGGATGCTGCATAAGAGATCCGGATATAAGCTTTGGCCGCCGCACTAAAACCAGAACCTGGAATAACGGCTACTTTACCTTCTTGTGCTAATCGCAACGCAAATTCATCGCCATCATCCCCTAAATCAGCTGGTAACTTGGCAAACAAATAAAACGCCCCTTCTGGTGCCACCACATCAAAGCCTAACGCGACTAATTGTGGCAAAATGCGATCACGTCGCTTTTTGTAAACATCACGCATAGCTTGTGGGGCTGTGGTCACATCGCGTAAGGCAACCAAAGCCGCATCTTGAATAAACGTTGGAATCGCAAATGTCAGTGCCCCATGGACTTTTTGCATTTGCGCAATCACCTCAGTATCACCCAGAATAAAGCCAACCCGATAACCGGTCATCGCATGTGACTTTGATAACCCATTAATATAGATGGTTTGCTCAGGGATAATTTCTGCAAATGACACATGTTCTTGATCATATGTCAGCACGGCATAAATTTCATCAGAAATCACCCAGATGCCATGCTTTTTGAACGTGGCGGCCAGTGCCATAATTTCATCACGTGAATAGGTCACGCCCGTTGGATTGGTTGGGTAATTCATCAAAATCGCCCGCACTGGTACTGTGGCTTTGGCAATGGCTGCTTCAACCATTTCTGGCGTGAGTTTAAAGCGATTAGACGTCGTATCAATCGTAATACGTGTGCCACGCGCCAATTCTAGTGAGGTAAAGTATGGGCCATAAGCTGGTTCAGGCATTAATAAGCCGTCTCCATCAGCAAGCAGGGTATGGAAAACGACGTTGATGGCTTCACTGACCCCCAGCGTCACAATGACGTTTTCTTCACCCGCATAATTTAAATGATAGGCTTGATTAAAATAATCGACTGCTGCCAAGCGTAATGCCCGTTCACCTTGGCTCTCGGCGTAGTGTGAACGATCACCTTCAATTGCCGCAACCGCTGCTTGTTTGATGCGCGCATCAACTGCAAAACCTGGCTCACCAAACGTCAACTTTAACACACCTGGAATATCGCGCACTTTTTCTTGAAAGCCCAATAATCGATCAGGTGCCATATCGGCAATGATTGGGTTTAAAGATTGTGGCAAGCTTGTCATTTTCGAATTCCTCATTTTTTAGTCAAATTAATATAAGTCTATTCTAACACAAAAAACGCTACCCCTTTTAGGGTAGCGTTGAGATGTTAGCATTTATTAATTTTCAGCATGTAGCTTGCGAATCAAATCTTCAATATGATTACCATATTGAACAGATTGATCACGGACAAAGCGTAATTCAGGTGTCTTGTAAACCGTCAAGCGTGCCCCTAATTCCTTACGGATCAAGCCACTTGCTGCTTCCAAGCCAGCTTGTGCTTTTTGCCCATCACTTGCCAAATCTGACAAGATTGAATAATAAATTGTTGCAATTTGCAAATCACCAGACAATTCAACACTTGTAACTGTCACGTCTTTGACACGCGGATCATTAATCCGCTTCAGCAAAAGATCCGTCACGTCACGTTGGATTTCTTGTGCGAGGCGACCTGCACGTTGTGGATTAGCCATAACTTGTGCCCCCTTTTTCTTTTAATACAAGCGATAAAGTGCCGATTGGCTTACTTTACCTTAACTTCTTCCATGATATATGATTCAACAATATCACCGACGTGAATATCGTTGAACTTTGAGACCGTAAAGCCGAACTCGTAACCCATC
>USIU01000081.1 GCA_900554745.1 uncultured Leuconostoc sp. | reverse complement strand
GTACCGAAAGTACAAGCAGACTTGATTATTGTTGGGGCACATTCACGTGAAGGGTTCTGGGAATCACTGGGTTCCCAAGCCGCTTATATCGCGCGTCATGCCAAAATTTCATCAATGGTTGCTCGTAAGTAATCCAGTTAAAAAATCGCCAATCGGCGATTTTTTTGTACACACGAAACCCCAGTGGTCTAACGCGTCCACTGGGGTCTTTTTTAAGAGAGTTATTTAAGAGAAAAGAATATTTGGGAGAGATTATTCGATGAGAGAAGTGACCCGTACGGGGTTTCGTGCGTTGATGGGACCCATCAACTTGTGCCAAACATAGTGCCTGCCTACCTTTCTAAAACGCGTCGTTGTTTGAGATGACTTGTTTTATGATTGTCTATACTATAACGTCGTGAGATTAAATCAGCATAAAATAGCGTGATTTTTAACACATGAAATAAATTTCATGTTATAATATATGAAAAATAATTCATATAAAAATTGGGGGACAGATGATGATTGAAACACTATTAACGGCGTTGACGTCGTATATTGGCACAACGTCAGATTATTTCGTGGTGCTGCTTTTACTTTTTGCTCAATTCCGTACACAACCACAGCGGAAAGCGATTATTTGGGGCGCTTATCTTGGGAATGCGCTCTTGGTGTTTGTGGCGGTGGCCATTGCGCTTTTGCTAAAGCGCGTCCCAGAAGAATGGGTTCTCGGTTTGTTAGGGTTTGTGCCCATTGCCATTGGGTTACAAAAGTTTTTCTCGTCTAAGAATGAAGGAGAAGAGGTGGCTGAAAAGTTAGCGCGATTGGATCAGCGTAAAATTGTGCTGACGGTCATCGGTTTGACGGCGGTGACTTGTGGGGCCGACAACTTGGCCCTTTATATTCCTTACTTTACAATGGCTAACTTTGCCTATTTGCCAGCAATTCTGGTGATTTTTGTTTTGGTCTTGACGGTGGTGATTTATTTGGCCAAAAAGTTTACCGATTTTGCGCCAGTGCATCGCCTCATGAACCAGTATGGTGATTGGATTCAATTAATTATTTATGTTTTGTTGGGTGGCTATGTCCTATTTGATGCCGGGACCATCCAGCATTTGATTAGCCTGTTATAATAGGAGTATGAACAAGAAATCAATTACTGAATTAGAAAAAATTTTTAAAGTCTTAGGCAATCGCCAGCGGTTGACCATTTTGTCATTGTTGCAGGAACGTGCTTATACCGTGTCGGAAATTGTGGCGCAGCTCGATATGGAACAATCGGCTGTGTCGCATCAATTGAAGGTATTGCGCGAAGCACAGCTTGTGACAACAGAGCGCCAAGGACGTTTGGTTTTGTATTGTCTCAGCGATTCCCATATTTTAATCCTATTAGATAACGCGTTGAAGCACGTCGATCACGTTTTTGATCACGGTCAAGAAAAATAAGCCATTGAATTTGAAAAAAGGGGTTGACGAATCTGTTAATTCTTGGTATTCTTATATAGTTGTTTGATACGAAAAAACAACACAAGAATACATGCCGTTGTGGCGGAATTGGCAGACGCGCTGGACTCAAAATCCAGTGGTGGCAACACCGTGTGGGTTCGACTCCCACCGACGGCATCACAGAAAAGCAGTATCATGATGATACTGCTTTTTTATTTTTATTTTAATCATGAGGGAGATAACCCGTTTACGCTACTTGGTGAATGGTGGACATTTTGTTACAATAGGGATATGATAATTGGTATTGGAAATGATACAGAATCGATTAGCCGCGTTGGACAAATTGTCACGCGTCAAGAAAGTTTCATGACGACAATTTTAACCGATGCAGAACGTCGCCAGGCAAGTGAACGTCATGGTAAGCACTATCATGAGTTTGTTGCCGGGCGTTTTTCGGCGAAGGAAGCTTTTTCAAAGGCTACCGGTTACGGTATTGGTGCCAAAGTTCATTGGCATGATATTGAGGTTCTAAATGAGGCAAATGGGCGGCCAATTATGCAGGTTAAAAATTTTCCCTATACGATACACGTGGCGATTACTCATAGTGGTGATGTCGTCAATACAGTCGTTGTAATTGAGCGGCTGACAATCTGGGAAAAAGTGAGTTTGAGACTATTTCCAAAACGTGGAGTTTTGTCATGACAAATAGTAATGAATTATTAATGATGCGACCATCGTGGTTAACAATCGACTTAGCAGCGATACAGTATAATGCCAAACAAATTATGGCGCATGCTGGTGCGACGCGGCTAATTGCGGTTGTCAAAGCTGACGCCTATGGTCACGGTGCCGTGCCTGTAACCACCGCGCTGTATGAAATTGGGGTGCGTGATTTTGCTGTTGCCACGATTGCCGAAGGTGTGGCGTTACGCCAACAAGTACCATACGATGACTTTAATATTATCTTATTGGGTGTGCAAGATGTCCAATATGTACCAGTGATGGTATCACAACGCTTGACACCGGCTGTTGGCACCTTGTCTTGGTTAACTGAAGCTGAGCAGTTACTTGGCCCAGAAGATCAATTAATGGTGCAATTGGCGGTTGATACAGGGATGGGACGCATGGGCGCCCATTCTGAAGCCGCGTTACGCGCAATGTATGATAAGGTATTGACAACCCCAAGTTTGCAGCTAAGTGGCGTCTTCACCCACTTTGCAACAGCTGATGATACGAATCAAGCTTATTATGATCAACAAGTTGCGTATTTTAATGCTTGGGTCACTGCCGTGGGTATTCCCAAGCAGTATTGGCATTTGGCGAATTCCGGTTCTGCTTTGTGGCATCATGACCAGATCGAAACGGCAACTATTCGGGTGGGATCCGTGTTGTACGGTTACAATCCCGGTGCACCAGAATTACCGATGCCAGTCGCGCTTAAAAATGTGTTGTCGTTAAAGTCGCGAATCGGGGCGGTTCATCAATTACAAGCAGGTGAATCAGTCAGTTATGGCGCAACCTATACAGCGACAGCACCGCAATGGGTGGCGACTTTACCCATTGGTTATGCTGATGGGTATCTGCGGCGCATGGGTGGGATGACCGTGTTAGTTGATGGCCATGAAGAACAAGTTATTGGTCGTGTGACGATGGATCAAATTGTGATTACGTTAGCGCATGACTATCCGGTCGGGACAGTGGTCACCCTAATTGGTCGAGATGGTGATGCTGAAATTACGGTCGAAGACTTTGCGCAATATGCGCAGACAATTCCGCACGAAATTTTAACTACTTTCGGGCCAAGATTACCAAGAATTTATCAATGAAAAGCGCTATGAGCGCGTACATAGTAAGTGAGAATAATGATGAAAGAAGCCTATCAAACAGTGATGCGTGGTGATGTATTCTATGCTGATCTGAAGCAAGGGATTGGATCAGAACAGTCTGGTGTACGACCAGTACTTATTGTACAAAATGACGTTGGGAATGCTAATTCACCCACAACAATTATTGTTGCGATTACGTCACAAATTTCTAAACCAAAATTACCAACACATGTGCTGCTACCGGCGCACTTAGGTGGTATTAAACGTGATTCAGTGATTTTAGCTGAACAGTTGCGTACAATTGATAAGCGGCGACTGCGTGATAAAATTGCGCATCTGAATGCGAATTCACATGAAATGCAACAAGTTGCACAGGCATTACGCATTAGCATTGGCATTAAGTAGTTTGGTTACAAGCTAGTAAATGAAGGAGTCGCGGTGACAGTGAAAAGAATTGCCTGGGTAGATTTGGCCAAAGGCGTGACAATCTTTGGTGTGGTTATTGTACACGTTGTGGAAGGCTTGTATAAAACAGGCCAGTTTTCAGCGCAACAAAACTTTGCCACCGGTAGTATGGGAATCCTATTTACGGTCGTGATGCCCGTTTTTTTTGCTTTATCTGGTTATGTTTATCGGCCACCGCGAGATAGTCGCGCTTATCTCATCAGTATCGGTAAAAAATTGGTAAACCTCGGGGTGCCGTATGTCATTTTTTCCATTATTTATGTTTGTCTACAACATGGCACATCGGCTGTCCACCACCTGAATTCATGGCAAGACCTAGCGCACATTTATGCACAACCTATCGGCTATCTTTGGTATCTTTATGTGTTGTTTTTCGTGTATGTGCTGGTGGGTTTTCTGTCACTACTGCGGATGACGATGTTACTGCAAAGCGTCATTTATTGTTTATTTTTGTGGCTGGCCGTGACGTATACGGCAGCATTTCCTGATGCGCTAGCGGGCGTATTCATGTGGACGAGTAGCTTTTATATCGGTTATATTTTCAAACAACGGCCAACCTGGCTGACGCATTGGGCCATTGTGAGTTTAAGTGGGATTGTGTTTCTTGGGGGCTTGATTTGGCAAATGCATCAGGGCCAAGACTGGTTTGCCACTGATATGATGACCACAACGGATGTCTGGTCTAAACTGGCCAGTATCCCATTAGTCTTCTATTGGTGTCAAAAATTTAATGGTGGCCCGTTGGCTAACTATTTCACTGCGTATGGCCAATATTCCCTAATTATTTATTTAGTGCATGCACCGATGGCTTCCATTGGACGGGTGATTTTATTAAAAGTCGGCCTGCACCAGTATGTGCTATTAGTGGTACTACTAATTGGTTTTGCCTGGGGGACGAGTCTCATCGTTATTGATATGACGAAAAAATGGCCGCTATTGCGTGCGCTATTTCAGCCAGTTACCTATCTGAGTCAAAACTGGCCACACAAGCTAGGACTTGACGAGCAGCCAAAATTCTAGTAAGATAATGCTTATCTTAGAGGATTAAGCAAATACATGCCCAGAGAGCTGATGGTGCTGTGAATCAGTCATGTTAATGCCCAAGGTTGCTAAGTGTTAATCAGTTGAATAATAAGAGTGGCTGATCATTGTACTAAACACAGACGATCAGCAATACAGGTGGTACCACGGTGAAAATCGTCCTAATACAATTTTAGGGCGATTTTTTTGTATCATAAACAAAAGGAGAATAGTATGCGCGACATTGATATGTCTACAAAATATGACCCAACGTCGGTTGAAGCTGGCCGTTACGACCGTTGGCAAGAAAAAAAGTTATTTGCACCAGAATCTAACCAAGCTATCCAGGGGCAAGAACCAGAACCTTATGCGATTGTGATTCCACCCCCAAACGTTACAGGAAAGTTGCATTTGGGTCATGCTTGGGATACAACGCTGCAAGACATGATTATTCGTCAAAAGAAAATGCAGGGCTTGGACGTGTTGTGGTTGCCCGGTATGGATCATGCCGGCATTGCTACCCAAGCCAAAGTGGAACAACGTCTGCGTGGTGAAGGGGTCTCACGTTATGACTTGGGCCGTGAAAAGTTCGTCGAGCAAGTCTGGGACTGGAAAAACGAATATGCCGCTACAATCAAGCAACAATGGGGTAAGATGGGGCTGTCACTCGACTTTGACCGTGAACGTTTTACCTTAGATGAAGGCTTGAACAAGGCCGTTAACAAAGTCTTTATCGACCTTTATAATAAAGGCTTGATTTATCGTGGTGAATATATCATTAACTGGGATCCCCAAGCGCGAACAGCCTTATCCGATATCGAAGTGATTTATCAAGATGATGAAGGGGCGTTCTATCATGTGAAGTACCCATTCACTGACGGGACCACTTTTGATGGCAAAGACTACATCGAAATTGCTACCACCCGACCAGAAACAATGTTTGGTGATGTGGCCGTGGCGGTTCACCCAAGTGATGAGCGTTACAAGGATTTGATTGGTAAGACAGTCATGGTCCCACTGGTTGGTCGTGAAATTCCAATTATTGCCGATGAATACGTTGAAAAAGACTTTGGGACGGGCATGGTTAAAATCACGCCGG
>USIU01000080.1 GCA_900554745.1 uncultured Leuconostoc sp. | reverse complement strand
ATGATTTATGACGGCATTGCCCGACTTCAAAGCTAAGGCCGCCGCATCGACTGTCACATTAGGCCGTGCTTCATAAATCATCGCCACCACGCCCAACGGCACAATTTTTTTCACAATCTTCAAACCCGCATGATTTTCCCATGTGTCATAAGGCCCAGCAAGCGGATCTGGTAAGGTGGCCACGGCCGCCAATGACTCGGCAATCGCCGTTAACGCCTCGGCATCCAGCGTCAGTCGCTTTTGCATTGGCCGACTCAAACTGGCACCATGGTCGGCTAAATCTTGTTGATTGGCCGCAATAATTTCTGCTTGGCGCATCAACAAGGCGGCCCCCATATTTTGCAGTAAGGCGTTTCGTGTTGACAACGAGAGCCCTGCTACTTGCGCGGTTGCCTTTTTGGCGCGTTGTCCCATTTCTTGTACACTGACTACCATCTCAGTTATTCTCCCTTAAACAGTGTCCCGACGGCTTCACCAGCTAAGACGTCTAAAATCGTCGCCGGATTTTCACCATTGATTAATACCATTTGGCGACCGTGCTGCAACAAATAATCAGCCGCCACTAACTTCGTCGCCATCCCCCCAGTGCCAAGCGTTGATGATCCACGGGCACCAGCTCGGAGCGTTTCTGTCACCGCCGTCACCAATGGAATTGGTTGGGCTGTTGGGTCGTCGTGTGGATTGGCCGTATAAAGCGCATCAATATCGCTTAAGACAATCAACGCATCCGCAGCCGTTTCATGGGTGACCATCGCAGCCAGTCGATCATTATCGCCAAATGAATGTTGGTGATCCAACTCATCAACGGCGATCACATCATTTTCGTTAATAATGGGAATCACACGTTGCTGCAACATCGCCGCAATCGCGTCAATGGTATGACGCAACATTTGCTTGTTATGGAAGACATCATAAGTCAGTAGGACTTGACCTACATGTTGCTGGTAAAACGCAAAACTTTGATTATAAATGGCCATCAAATAGCTTTGCCCAATCGCGGCTAAAGCTTGTTGGGCCGGAATGTCTGTTGGGCGTTTTGTTTGGTGCATTTGTTTTAAGGCCACGCCAATGGCACCCGACGTGACTAAAATCACGTCATACCCAGTTTGTTCCAGTTGGGTTAAGGTTTGGGCTAACCGGTTGATGACGGGGTATTTGATTTCCCCGGCCGCATCAACAATACTACTTGTCCCCACTTTAACCACGACACGCCGCCATGGCTTGGCCGTTAGCACTTTCTCACTCATCTCTGACATGCTGACTCTATCCTTTGTTCACTTGTCGATTAAATTTTAATGACCGCTCGATCTGTCCTTATGCCATATCATAACGATTTCCTCATTTAATCTCCATTATTATATCATGTTCATCCAGTCGTTGACCAAAAAACGCCAGCCTACTGTTGATAGACTGGTGTTTTTAATGTTACCGATCGTACTGAGTTAAGAACGCTTGAATTCTGTCACGATAGGCTTTTGGATGATCATGGAAACTTTGTACGTGCTTAGAACCAGCCGTGACCCAAAGCAGTTTGGGTGCTTTGATGGCGTCATACAGTGGATAAACCATTTTAGTCGGCACAAACGTATCCGCGTCGCCATGAATCAAGAACGTTGGCGTCTTACTTTTGGCAACGTGTTTGAGTGGATTTGCCTCGGCATAAAAATAACCGGCTCGTAACTTTGAAATCCCCGAAACCACATTCACGAGCGGGAACCACGGTAAATGATACATTTCCCCGGCCTCATGCTTAGTTTCGTCTAGTAAACTCGTGTACGACGAATCAGCAATCACCGCTTTGACTTGCTTTGGTAAATCAGCCTCACCCGACGTCGATAAGACTGTGGCTGCGCCCATACTCATCCCATACATGACAATATCTGATGCTTGGCCATTGCGGGCAATGATTTGGTTTAACCATTGAATATAGTCACGCCGATCTAACCAGCCGTAACCAATGATTTTACCTTGTGATTGGCCATGGGCACGGTTATCTGGGATTAACACGTTATAGCCTAATTCATGGAAGAGTTCGCCGTAAATGGCCATCGTTGTTTTATTATTATGCCAACCATGGGCCAAAATGGCTGTTTTATTGGTTTTTTGCGCCGCAGGCACATACCAAGCATCCAGTTTAAGCCCGTCAGCCGTGGTTTCATGCCAGATTTGCTTGTCTCGTGCTAAAAAATCATGTTCATATTGATACAATGGATCATCTTTTTGACGCAACGCATCCGGTTGATTGGATTTTGGATCTCGTACCTGAGCAACATGGAAAAAATATTGTCCGGCAATCACCAAAATCACAAGCACTACCAATACAAAGCCGAGTAGCCATTTAACTAAGTTTTGCATATTTGTTTACCCCTTAAAACAACAATTTTACACTACCGCTGACATCCCCGCAAACAATTTTTCTATTATTTTCACGTCATTTCATGATAATTTCTTCATCATGTTGCAATGTTTAAATGATAAAATGATATACTTAAAAGAAAATCATAAAAGAGGTATTCACATGGTGTATTCACAGACATGGGATTTAGACAGTATTTATCCCGGCGGCATTACGTCTCCAGAACTGGCAAACAAGTACCAAGCTGTTGCGCAGGCAATTCAAACTTTTGCCCAACAGGTTGCCCAAGCCCAGCCAACTGCCGAGACGATTGCTGATTTGTCTGATTTGGCACAAAATATTGGGTCTGGTTTAGGCACAATTAGTATCTTCATCAACGGTTGGGCCTCCGTTGACTATGGCAACAGCGTTTATGGCCCTCATTTTGACAAACTTGGGCAACTCTTTGTTGACTATACAGCGCCAATGAATCAATTTAAAAAGTTACTGCTCAGTCTTGATGACAGTGAATTTGAAGCCATTTTGACTACTGATCGCTTGTTGCCGATTAAATTCTATCTGACGGAATTACGGACCGATGCAAAACGCTTACTTGACGATCAAACTGAAGCTTTGATTAACCAATTTGATTTAGATGGGCAACAAGCTTGGTCTCAACATTATGATACGATTTCGGCCGGTTTGTCGCTCACTTATACTGATGCTGAAGACGGTCAAAAACGACAAATTTCGGCCGGGCAAGCCTTAAACATGTTAGATGGTGAAGCCAATAATGAGACGCGCGCCAACATTATGGCGAATTACGAAAAAATGTGGGCCAGTGCGGAAAATCTGACAGCTGATACCCTCAACCATCTCGCCGGTTTCCGTTTGACGAACCAAAAAGCTCATGGTCGTCAGTCACATCTCGAACAACCACTCGAAATGAACCGCATGTCCCAGGCCACTTTGGACACGATGTGGGCCGTGGTAGACGCCAATAAAGCCATGTTCAAACCTTATTTTGAACGCAAAAAGCAACTTTTGGGTCTGGAAAAATTAGGTTGGCAAGACCAAGTAGCGCCTTTAACGCAAATTGGTGATTATCAACCAACTGAAGTGTCTTATGATGATGCGGCCGCTTTCATTATCGAGCAGTTTGGCAAGTTCTCACCTAAAATGGCCGAATTTGCCAAGATGGCTTTTGAGAAGCGCTGGATCGAATCAGAAAATCGCCCCGGTAAACAACCCGGCGGTTACATGGAATCCGTTCCTGACTTACATGAATCACGTATTTTCCTCACTTATACCGGTTCTGTCAACGATGCGGCAACCATTGCCCACGAATTAGGCCACGCCTTCCATTCTGCACAACTCGTTGACTTACCGCTTTGGCGTGACGCTTATGCCATGAACGTGGCCGAAACGGCCTCAACATTTGCCGAACTCATTGTCAATGATGCCAATGTGAAGGGCGCAAAGTCGGATGCGGAAAAGTTAGTCTTGCTCGATGCTAAAATGACCAATCCAATTGCCATGTTTTTAAATATCCATGCGCGCTTCCTATTTGAAGATGCCTTTTACACGGAACGGCAAAACGGCGTCGTAACCCCACAACGGTTAAACGAATTGATGGATGCTGCCCAAGAAACTGCGTTTGATGGGATGTTAGATGTCCGCCATCCCCACTTCTGGTCATCAAAGCTCCACTTTTTCATTGACTCAGTGCCATTCTATAACTTCCCTTATACCTTTGGTTATCTCTTCTCAGCCGGCATTTACGCCCGTGCCCAACAAGACGGCGACAATTTTGAAGACAAATATATCGCCCTCCTACGAGATACTGCCAATATGACGGCAGAAGACCTCGCCAAAAAGCATCTCGATGTCGATCTAACACAACCTGACTTTTGGCAAGCCGGAGCTGATCTCATCAAACAAGATATTGATGACTTCCTCCAACTATCAGAACAATTTGTATAAAAAAAGAGCCTTAAGGCTCTTTTTTTGTGGATAATGTTTGCCAAAATTGTAACGTCTGGGCAATATCGTCACTTTGCGTAATCATACTAATCACCGCCGCCCCGTCAACACCGGTTGCCAAAACGGCTGCTAAATTATCGGCTTGAATGCCACCAATGGCCACCGTCGGCCATTGGCTTGCGGCAACCAAGGTTTGCAATCCTGCAACACCGATTGCCGGTTTGGCATCAGCTTTACTAGTCGTTGGATAAACAGGCCCAATGCCGATATGATCAATCCCAGCTAAGTGGGCAATGCGTTCATATTCCTGCTGATTAGACACCGAAATGCCGACCGCTAAGTCGCCAGCGGCTTGAATATTTTTAGCCGGATCCCCATCACCCTGACCAAAATGAATGCCATCTGCATGAACGGCGTGCGCCAACGCCACGTCGTCATCGATGATTAGTGGCACCTGATATTGGTAAGTTAAGTCACGTACCTGTTGCGCCACCCGTAACTTGTCGGCACCAGTTAAAGCACCTTGGCCTTTTTCCCGGTATTGAAATAATGTTATCCCCGACTGCAATGCTTGGGTCAATACATCAAAAAAAACCGTTTCATCGGCGACATTTTGTGTGCCGCAAACAAAGTAACGCGCTAACCATGCTGAATCAAATGTCATCATACACCTCCGGTTGATTCTCAGTCGTCACGTTTGGAAAATGATTCAACGGCCCATGCCCATGCCCAACGGCAATGCCATCGCGAATAGTGGCATCAACATAAGCTTTGGCATGAATGATCGCTGGTTTAAGTGCTAATCCCAGACCCAATTGGGCAGTAATTGCAGCAGAAATCGTATCGCCTGTGCCGTGGGTTCTAGGTGTCTCAAATCGCGTGGTTTTCATCCAAAAATGTTCTCCACTCGCCAGAAGCACATAATCCGTGACCACTGACGTATCGCCATGGCCGCCCTTGATTAAAATATTTTGAGCACCAAAACCATGCAGCACTTCGGCGGCCGCCACCATGTCACTTGGGGTCTGAATCGTCATCCCAGCTAAGACCTCAGCCTCAGGTATATTGGGTGTGATTAACGTTGCCAACGGTATTAATGTTGTCCGCACGGCCGTCACAGCTTCATCAGAAAGCAAGCGTGCACCGCCCTTGGCAACCATCACGGGATCCAAAATTAGTGGGCCAAAATCAAATTGCTGTAGCGCTTTGGCAACCGTACGCACCGTGTCAGCATCACCGAGCATGCCTGTTTTCACGGCACGAATTTGTAAGTCGTCTGCTACTGATTGCAGCTGGGCCATCACGATATCCGGCGTCATCATTTGCACTTGTTGTACACCCAATGTATTTTGCGCAGTGACTGATACTACAACATTCGCCCCATAAATACCGTGGGCAGCAAATGTATTCAAATCAGCTGTCATGCCCGCCCCACCACTGGCATCCGTGCCGGCAATGGTCATCACTTGTGGGGTTTCATTCGCCATCTTTAACCTCTTGTGCAATAAATGTTTCTAAGTCGTCTTCTGTTAATAAGTAGAGTTCGTCCAAGACTTGGTTGGCAAAGTAGCCCGGCGTCGTCACTGTTTGCGCAGCTTGAACGCCAGCTAACTTCATCATTGCCATCGCCCGCACCGTATTCGCCACGGAAA
>USIU01000079.1 GCA_900554745.1 uncultured Leuconostoc sp. | reverse complement strand
GCCTCCTCTAAGACCCCGTTGACAAATTCGTCAGTCGACTGAAAGCCAGTCAGTTCAACGGCCTCGGAAACGTCCGGGAAGAGGTAAAAGGCCCCCGCCCCCTTAGTAACGCTCACGCCAGGCAAGTCGTTGATCAGTGAGGTAATCGTGTTGAGACGCTCTTCGTATGCTTGGCGCATCCTTTCAACTTCTTCTTTCCCCCGCGGGTCGGTCAGCGCCGTCAGGGCGGCGTACTGGCTAACGGCCGCCATGTTCCCACTCACTTGGCCTAGGTAGGTACCTAAGGCAGCGGCAACGTTGCTTGGCGCCACCGCTTAACCTACCCGCCAACCGGTCATGGCGTAGGCTTTTGAGACCCCATCGACAATAATCATGCGACTGTTTTCCAGTGGCTGCAATTGCAAACCGGAAGTAAACGTTGCGCCATTATAGACCAGTTGCCCATAGATTTCATCCAAAATCACGTAGGTGTCATGAGCGGCCGCCCAATCCAAAATCGCTTGCAACTCGTCACGGGTATAAACTTGGCCAGTCGGATTCGTTGGTGAATTCACAATAATGACTTTAGCCGGTGTTGTTAGCGCCTCTAAATCAGCTACCGTTAACTTCAAAGCGGCATTATCCGGCACGATCGTTTGTAATTGACCACCAGCCAACTTGATTTGTTCGACATAACTCACCCAAAGTGGGGCCGCAGCAACGACGACATCATCCGGATTTAAAAGCACTTGCATCAAGGCATAAAGTGATAACTTGGCCCCTGTTGTGACCGTCACATTGTTGCGGGCAATCGTGGCGTCATAACGTTGTTTGACATCATCGACGATGGCTTGTTTCAACGTATCTAATCCACTTGTTGGGGTATAAAAGCTGGTTTGATGTGCTTGGATCGCTGAAATCGCTGCTTGGGCAATATGTTCTGGGGTTTGGAAATCTGATTCACCCACACCCAGATTAATCACATCAATGCCTTGCGCTTGCATTTCCTTGGCCAGTCGACTCATAGCTAATGTCGCAGCAGCTTCTACAGCTTGCGCTCTTTCCGAAATCATGTTGTCTCCTTACTCCTATTACTTACAGGCCGTTAATGACCCGATAAGGCTTCCCAGTTTTAAAATCTAACGTCAAATAATTCAACGCGTTGTTTTGCCCTTTATAACTGACTTCCCAAACCAGTGTTTTTTTGTATTCACTGATATTGGCTGAATAGATTTTCTTTGGGTGATATTTTTTCAGCAATAATTGACCTAATTGCTGATTTGTCATCCCATCTCGCCGGTTATAAACCGTCACGCGAGGACTTTTTCCGTGGACAATCGCGACTTTTTCTTGACCACTCGACGTTGTCCCAACAATGGCGTAGGTCGTCCCTTTCCGGTAATCAGCACTAATTTGCTTAACCGTCGCAATGTCTGTTTTGGCCTTGACTAACTTTTGCAATCGTGCCTCATCGTGTCGCATCGGTGTTAAAGATAGATAAAAATATCCAAGCGTCAGAGCTGCTACAACAATACCAATACCCGCCCCAATAAACCAAATACGCGCCCAATGGATGCGTGAACGGCGTTGACGTTGGCGGATTCGAATATCATCTTTAAATTGCATCATTTTGTTTCGTCCTCCAACGCATAGCTAGATTTATTATATCAAAAATCTGATAAAATTTGGTCATACTGAGCCATCAAATTATTTTTTAACGCCACGTTGGCTTTAATATCGGCTTGGGCTTTGAAACGATGACGTTGCATCGCATTGAGTTGGGTCACTAACAGCGCCTTTGGATGGCGTTGCATTTCAGTTAATACCAAAGCTAATCGTGATACAGGTTGCCAAACTTCCCGTTCTGGCACAATCACAATATTGGGTAATTCCTGGTCGCGTAACCACATCGTGGACATGATTTTTGGCGTCACAATCACAATATTTTGCTGTTCCGTGTGGCGTTGGCGTTGAATTTTTTCCAGTGAGCCAGTGACCCCTTCTGCAACAAGTCCGTAGTCCGTGGTTAACACATGTTTTAATTTTTGGTACCAATGATTGACACGTTCACTGTCTGGGACAATCATCATAATTTCACCCACATCATGTTGCGTGAGTGCTTGTAGGTGGACAACTGGTGATGTGTGCCCCATTTGCATGACGGTGACGGGTTGGTTATCATGATGAATAAAATCGCGTTCCGCCGTCATCTGCGCTGGCACGTCACGTAAAAAGGCACTAACCTGATGATCTAAATACTCACTGACCACCAAGAGTTTATGCAAATGTGCCAAAAAGTGGGTTTGGTAGGTTGCTGCCTCCGGTACGAAGAATTGTTTGATGAGCTGTGTTTGCCCGTTTTCTTCGTGTTCTTGATCCTGAACGGTCACCAGCGGTTCTTGTTGCAAACGCTTGATGTGCGTGAGCACCTGCGGTAATGGCGCCCATGAAGCCGGGACAACCGCATGCTCGCCAATATCTAAAACGGTCATTAAGCGCATGATAATCATTAATAAGCGCTCGGCACGTTTGAGTTGTGTGCTGACTTTATCTGTTTGGACAATTTGTTTGACGAGTTTTAACGCCTCTGCAACGCTCTGCTTCACAAATAATCGCTGCTTATGGGTAAGTCCGGCTATTTCTTGATGCATCAACCCTTTCAAATTGTTTTTAATGTCTGTTAAATTGAGTTGGGCACGATAATGTGCGGCTAATTCCGCCACAAATGCACTCGGTGTCTCCATGACCACGACTGGCCATTTTGTCTGTTTGCGTGCGGCTAACAGCTGCTGCGCTTGATTAAAGTAAGTTTCAAAATCCATAATCAACACTTCAGCACTGTTCACCAGGCGCTGGGCGCGTTGATAAAAAATCCCCTGCTCGTTGCCACGCAGCGCATCAAAAATGGGTAAATTACTTGCGCCAACCTGAATTTCACTTAACAGACCTGTTTGCGTTTGTGTTAGCCAAACTAAAACACGCGCTTTAAAAAACTGGGCTGGTGACGGGTCATCAACTACTTTGAGCAATTGGTTGAATTGGTCCACATCGATATAGGCACTCGGATCATGTAAAATGGCTGCCGTCAAATGAACGTCCAATAATTTAGCCAGCTTTTCCACCAACGTCTGTTGCTGCTGGCGTAAACTCGCATCGTTCGTCAACAAGACAATTGGACGTGCTTGGACATCAAAAATCAGGGGCACCAAATAGCCCAAGGTCTTCCCAATCTTAGGCGCAGTAAGTACCGTTAAGACCCCATCTGTTTTTTTCGTCAAAAACGCATAAACGCGGTTCATTAAATTATTTTGTGCCTCGTTTGGTGTGAGCCATTGTCCGAATTGTCGTTGCTTTTCTTGGGAAGTTTGTGGATAGCTTGGCAATGTTATTGGGCCAACTGGTGGCACGGAAGCTGGTTTTGTCACGGCAACTTGCGTCACAATATCAAAATCTGATTGTTGCCGCTTTGACTTCACGACCCGTAAAAAATCCTGTGTTTGTCTCAGTAGTGGCCACTGGCCAAATTGTAATTGCTGGAGGACAATAACTGGTAATTGTTCCGCCTTTTGCCAGAGTTTCAAAAACAATAAGGCCGTAGCTTGGGCATCGGCATTGGCTCGATGCGCATTATTTAGCGTAATATTTAAAAATGTCGTCAAATCCAACAACCGGTACCCAGGCGCTGTTGGCAACAAAATCTGTGCCAGTTGGACCGTGTCAATAGCCGGATTGGTCAGAACTGGAAAGCCTGTTCGAGCTAATTCATCATTTAAATAGGGATAATCAAAATTAATATTATGCGCAATCAGCACCGTATCTTGTAACATATTCCGGAGGACTGGTGCAATTTCTTCAAAATAAGGCGCATCACGCACATCTTTTTCTGAAATGTGGGTGAGTTGTTGAATGTTGCGATCAATTGGTTGACCAGGATTCACAAACGATTCAAAATGATCAACGATGCGACGATTCTTGATAAAAGTCATCCCAATTTGGATGATGCGCCCACCGCGCGCAACACTCTGTCCGGTTGTTTCTAAATCGACAACAACAAACGTTTTATTGGCGTTCATAGCAAACACCTTTCTTTGAATTTTAGTGATGAATTGCGTTGTTAACTTTGCCCTAATCAGACGATATTACGACAAACTTAACAACGCAATTCATCTATCATTTTACACTATTTAGAAAAGTGCGGTACAATAGTAGAGGAAATTCGGAGAAAAATCATGATTAGTCAAATGCTTGGGGTGGGAATTGCCCATGCCAAAATTATTTTAGTCGGTGAACATGCCGTCGTTTATAACCAACCAGCAATTGCCATTCCATTAACGAACCTGACCGTCACCACCACGATTCGACCAGCTTTTCGTGGTCAGACAATTGAAAGTAGCACATTTCACGGCGACCTCGATGAGTTAGGCGCGAATGTGGAGGGCTTACGTCAGCTGATCCTGAAATTACTACAATCGTTAAATTTGGTCGATGCGCCTTTTACGTTAGAAATTGAAACCAACATTCCACAAGAACGTGGCTTTGGTGCGTCAGCAGCTTTTGCAACCTCGATTACGAAAGCCTTTTTTGATTACGTGAAAGCGCCGCTATCGCCCGAACAGTTAAAGCATTTTACGGATCTAGCGGAAGGGATTTCGCATGGCTCGGCCTCTGGCTTAGATGCCGCTACGGTCGGCTCTGATGATCCGATTTGGTTCGTCAAAAATGATACCCTGACTGCCTTTAAAATGACCTTAACTGGGACACTGGTTGTCGCAGATACAGGGATTCATGGCCAAACCATGCACGCCGTGAATATCGTCAAAAATAATTTGGATGATGATTATGACCTCACTTGGCAAAAAATTGTCCATTTGGGCCAAATTGCAGAAAAAGTACGGACTGATTTAACCCACAATCATCCTGAACACGTCGGTTTGTTATTTACCGCAGCACATCACGAATTGCAATCACTGGGGGTTTCACACCCAAAGCTTGACAATCTCGTCAACGCCGCCCTCCATGCTGGCGCACTCGGCGCTAAGCTTACCGGTGCCGGCATTGGTGGTGCCATGTTTGCCCTAGCAAAAAACAACGACGATGCGATTACTATCGCCAACGCCCTTACCAAAGCGGGCGCCCAAAACACTTGGATTCAACCATTATAAAAAGCATCCCGTTGGGATGCTTTTTTGTTGGGACTTTCTATTCACTCATTTTATACCGTCGTATTCCAGACCTATTAATGCGGAACATCTTCCAATGTCCACTCGATTTCACCATTATATGTTCCTTGTGAAGGAAAAACTGTCTGCGGAATATTTAAGAATATACCTTCATTTTTATCATTCCAGTCAGCATTAACTTTTACTGCATCATCCGAGGTTGTTTGATGTATCTGAATAATAGTATCTTCACTATTTAATAGATGATTGCGTCGGCCATCTTTGAAAAACACCACATTCCTCAATATAGCGCCACTCTGGTTGAGGGTCATCTCTTTGCTTATTCTAGCGGTAATACTCCAAGTTGCGGTCTGCCCACGACTATCTATTACCGACATTGTTTCAGTCGTATTTTCTTTAGCAGCGTAGGAAACATTGCTGCTCGTCAACGGATGTGTACCAAAGTTAATCTGACTAAACTGGCTGGCCCATTCTAAATTTCCAGTCACTTGATACTTCGTAGCAGCTCTTAGGTTGGCATCATGTAATATTGCATCTTGACTGGGCGTGGTATTTCCAGCCATATCTGTGGCAAATATTTGTACCCAATCACCCGACTGTAATCCATTAATCTCGCCTAAGACAAAATTTCCGCTGTTATCAACAGTGGCTTGGTTTGAAATAGTTAACCAAGTTTTGCCACCATCATGGCTAACTTTTCCTGTTATCCGCGCACCTGGTTCACTGCTCCCCTTAATATTGGCGTTTGAACTAAAATCACGCGTTAATGTAACAGGTTGAGGTGGTGTTTTATCTAAAACATTCGCAGTTATCAT
>USIU01000078.1 GCA_900554745.1 uncultured Leuconostoc sp. | reverse complement strand
CGTGTTCCATGTTCTTTTCCTTCAACAAGGCACGAATTTCGAGCACGTCTTCAGGCTTACGAACAAATGATGCAGCGATATAGTTGATACCGTGGTCCAAACCAAAGCGGATATCATCCGCATCCTTTTCAGTGATACCAGGCAAGTTGATTGAAACACCTGGTGCGTTAACACCCTTACGTGATCCCAAGATACCATCATTGTCAACACGAACAACAAGTTCGCGGTTGGCAGCATCCTTTTCAAGAACAGTTGTGCCAAGCAAACCATCATCAAACAAGACTTGGCCACCCACTTGAACGTCATCAAACAAACCGGCGTATGTTACGGCAATCTTTTCCTTCGTACCTTCAAGGTTTTCGTCCATTGAGATACGCAAAACGTCGCCTGTTTGGAATTCAATCTTACCATCGACTTGCTTTGTTGTACGGATTTCAGCACCCTTTGTGTCCAACAAGATACCGACTGTCTTACCCGTGATCTTTTCAGCTTCATGAACCGCATTCATACGACCCAAGTGTTCTTCGTGATCACCGTGTGAGAAGTTGAAGCGGAATACGTTGGCACCCGCTTGGATCAACTTGACGATTGTTTCGACATCAGATGATGACGGACCAAGTGTTGAGACGATCTTCGTCTTTTTCATGGTTAAATATGCTCCTTAGTTATCTTGGTTGTTGCTTGTGCAACACTACCCAAGCTCTATTTTATACATTATTAGGCGTTTATACAAGCCATAAAATCAATGATTTCGTCGAAAGACCACGTTGTCATTTCCCAGTAATGGCGCTAGTTCACGCATGATAGCGGTTTCATCACCCAACCAAAACGCTGGCGCTAATTGTTGATTTTTTTGCTCATTTTGCCAATGAATCACTACCGGATTCTCACCATGATACTTTTTTAAAACGGCGATGACTTCGCGGCGATTGTCTGGCGTATCATGTGCGGCATCAAACTGTAAAAACCACGTCCCTTTTTGTTGGGATTGGGCTAATGCTGGCGCCAAGTTCAAGTGATTGGCGACAACTGAAATTTTGCCATTATACTGGTCCACCCGACCGGTGAATTGAATAATGGCGCCGACTTTTAAAAGCGTTTTCACTTTATCATAAAGTTGATGGAAAACGGTTAAGCTGGTGGTTCCTGTTGCATCGGATACCGTGACAAAAGCCATTTCCTCGCCTTTTTTCGTACGCGTTGTGCGCACTTGATCAATCAGTGCGATCACTGTCACGGGTTGCTTTTTGTCGGTCTTGTCCGTCAAATCAGCAATTTCTTGGTAATGCTGCTCGGCAATTAAACGCGCATACCCATCTAATGGATAGCCGGACAAGTTCACCCCAATCGCTTCTTTTTCGTAGGCTAGTTTTTCTGTCAAATCCCAATCCGGCATTTTTTTGATTTTAGTCTCGTTTAAAATCAAGTCCCCAAAACTAGCCGCTTCAATCAAATCATCTAAAGCTGTCACCAACTCCAGCCGATTATACCCAAAAGTATCCAAAGCGCCCGCATAGACTAACTGCCGTAGCGTATCGCGCTTCCGAAACTTTTCGGGTAAGCGCCGCACAAATGATTGAATGGACTGAAATGGGCCATTAGCCGTTCGCTCCGCTAACACAGCCGCGACAAAATCTGTCCGCAACCCCCGAATGTTATTGAGACCCATTTGCAAAACACCCTGATTCACTGTCCAAAACCGCTGTGATTGGTTAATGTGAGGCGCTGCCACTTGTAGTTGCCGGGCCTTGGCTTCCGCCACATACAACCGCACTTTCTCTGGTGAACCCAAGTTGGCGTTTAACACGGCGGTAAAGAAAGCCGCTGGATAGTGGGCTTTCATATAGGCCAGCTGGAAAGAAAGCTTACTATAGGCAACAGCATGCGACCGGTTAAATCCATAATTTGCAAATTCATCTATATAAGCAAAAATTTGAGCCGCTTCTTGGCGGTCATGTCCCAAAGCAACAGCGCCGCTAATAAACTTTTCTTGCATTGCTGCCATTTGGGTCAACTTCTTTTTTGACATGGCGCTACGCAAGATGTCCGCTTCGCCAAGCGTTAACCCAGCGTATGCCTCAGCCACCAACATCACTTGCTCTTGATACACAATAATCCCAAAAGTTGGCGCTAAAATAGTCTTCAAACTGGCATCCGGCACGGTCACCGGTTCCAGACCATGCCGGCGCTTAATAAAGCTTTCAATGTTGCGGCTAGGTCCTGGCCGATAGAGTGAATTGACGGCCACAATATGTTCAAAGGTTGCCGGTTGTAGCTGCCGCAACACCTGTTTAATGCCAGCCGATTCAAATTGAAAAATGCCATTCGTATCGCCTTTGGCATACAATGCAAGGGTTGCCGCATCGTCTAAGGGGATACGGCTAATATCAAAATGTTCTGGCAATTGGTGCCGTGCCTCATACAAAGTCTGTGCCAAAATGGATAAATTTGACAACCCCAGCACGTCAATTTTTAGCAGACCTAACGCCTCAACCGTATCTTTTTCAAACTGCGTTAATAAACGCTCATCCGTCCCGGATTGCACGGGTAAAGTGTGCACCAACGTATCGGCACTTAACACCACACCGGCCGCATGCGTTGAGTAGTTACGTGGCAAGCCTTCGATTTGTTGCGCAACCTTCAGCAGTAATGGGCCATCATCAAGTTCTGCTAAAACTTTTTGCAGTCCATCCCCTGCTTGGAGGGCATCTTGGATTGAGACTTTGCGCCCCTGCTTACCTGTTGGCACCGCATTACTAATCCGACTCATCATTTGTTGGGAAACACCAAACACCCGCGCTGTATCACGTAGCGCTTGTTTGGCAGCTAACGTACCAAACGTCAAAATCTGGGCAAAATTACGTTGCCCATACTTATCATGCAAATATTGTAAGACCAAATCACGTTTATTATCCGGCCAATCGATGTCAATATCTGGCATCTGGACACGCTCCGCATTCAAAAACCGTTCAAAGAGAAGACCAAATTGCAATGGATCCACGTCGGTAATGCGTAACGCATACGCGACCAGTGAACCCGCAGCCGAACCACGCCCGGCACCAAGTTGGATATGATTTTGATAAGCAAAATTCACAATATCCCAAACAATTAAGAAATAATCATTAAAGCCCAATTGATCAATGATGGCTAATTCCTGTGCCAAACGGGCTTGATAGCGTGAGTGATCCCCATGCTGGCCTCTCAATCGTGCTACCAGGCCTTGCTCGGCTAACGTTTTCAGGTAAGCACCTGAATCTGGCATGCCAGCAGGTAGTTGAAAAGCCGGTAACGCCGCGGTTTGGCTAAATATCAAGGTAACTTGACTTCTGGCTACCAAAGCTTCATTAGCCAAAAAAGCCGCCTTGAGGAGGTCACTTGTCTGGTAGGCGGCCTTGATTTGGTTAAAATCTTGTAAAATTTGCGTGCCTGATTGCTGTGACAGCGCCTTAAGCCCCTCGAGTTTCACGTTGGCATCAATTGACTTTAACACTTGCGTGGTAAACGCATCATCAGCATTCAGATAGGCAACGTCATCCAGCGCAATTAATTGCGCTTGAGTCAACGCTTGGAACGCCGCCAGACGAGTTTGAATTTGTGGTGCCATTTGCGGATTAATCCCGAGGTATAAATGGTTGGGGTCAACATAGGTCGTCAACGTTTGCCAATATTGCGCCACATCATCATAAGCTGATGCAATGAACTGTGATAGTTCACTATCCCCTGGCAAGATCACATTCAAGCCAGCTAAGTGATCAGCGATCGCAGTCAAGGTCAAATCAGGCGTTTTGGCCGTCATTTTCGCTGATGATAACCACATCAAGTTTTGATAACCGACTTGTGTTTCTGCAATCAAAATCATTGGAAACGTTGTGGCTGTGTTGACTAAGCCATTCACTTCCAACGTTACGCCAAATAACGGCTTGAGGTCATTTGCCAAAGCCGTGCGGTAAAATTCGACTGCCCCATACATCACATTCAGATCGGTGAGTGCAATCGCCTCATAATGTCGTGCTTTTGCTGTGGCGACAATTTGAGGAATCGTGTTAGGATTTTTTAATAAGCTATAAGCGCTTAAAATTTGTAACGGTGCGTACATTAGCCCTCCGCATGATGTCGCTTCATGATACGAAACTTTGTTCCCTTTAATTATACACGAAAATTGCGAAAAAAGGTTGCGCTTTTCGGGAATAAGCGTATGATAGTTCTGTAAAGAGGTGAAAAGTATGAAATTCATTACTGTTGCTTTTTGGTCTGCTGTGTTTGGCGAAATTTTGGGTTACATTGTTTCTCAATTAACTGGTGGTACTTATTCATTCGTCGGTGCTGCCGTGTTGGCCATTATTGTTGGCGAAATTGCGATCATTGCCATCCCTGCAATTTCAGGTTCAGCCGCATCAAAAGCAGTCATTCATAAAAAATAAAAAATCGCGCAAGTACTTGCGCGATTTTTTATTTGGCCTGCCAAGCGGCCCGTAATGCTGTGAGCGTGAGTTGTCCTGGTGCACTCACCGGCTGACCGTCTAAGACAGCAAAAGTCATTTCTGACCCGTATTTGTACCCTTCAATCCGTGACCGCTCTCCAAGAAGTCCCATACTAATTGTGATGAGTGGTTGGGTCATTTGCGCAGCTTGTGCCTGCGTAGCCAGCAACAAGCGCTCAACGTCAGCTTCGTCATGCGGCGTCACCGCGAGTTTCACAATATCGGCACCCGTTGCCGCTAAATCAGCTAAATAAACCGGCACATCAGGTGTTTCATTTAAGTCATGATAAGACATAATCACCGGTACACCAACTGCTCGTGCGGCCGCCATGATTTTCTCACGGAATTCAGCTGGTAAGGTATATTCAACATCCACAGCCGCAAAATGATAGCCCGCTTGCAAGGCATTCACCATGAATAACGTATATTCAAGCGGTGACATTTCCCCTTTACCACCCTGTGCTTGGGTGCGATAGGTCAAAATAATCGGAAAGCCACCAATGGTATCAAACACTGATCCTGTCAGCTCTTTGATGATTTGTTGGTTCATAATCGGCCAATTTGCTTTAAATTCTTGCTGTGCTTGGTCGATTTCTGCTAACATCTTAGCTTCTGTCATCGCAGAGACAGCTTTTTGGGCCAAGGCGGCTTGTGCCCCGGCTTTCACTTGTTGCCACATCACCGCTTCACTAAAATCATCAGCAATGTAGTCGGCTCGCCATTCCACCACATCAGGCTTTTGCGCTTGAAGTTGTTGGGCAAACGGGGTCAACTTATCGGTTGGCCCAAGCATTAATGGCACCGCAACAACAGGCTTATCATTTTGAGTTTGAGGTAGTTGTAAGAGTTCACGTAATGTCATTTGATTTGATAGACAACCCAGACCATCTGTGGACTTAATCGTTGTCGCACTTGGTAGTTTGGGTCTTCACTTTCTGGTAATTTTAAGAATTGGGCTTCTGATACAATTGTAAACCGATTTTGATCTTTTATAAAGTCTGACATAGCTACCGGTTTGCTTGGCGCAAAAATTACCGAAGGCCCCCAGGCATTATCTAACCCATTTACCCGCAAATACTGAGCCAAGAGCCCCTCTGTTGCTGCATGGATAATGGCCACATTACGAGCGTAGGCGACATTTTCCACCACAATAAGCGTCATCAGCGGTCGGACAAACGTGTCAACAATCGTGGCCTTTTCCCAAGCTAAATAGTTAAAATTTGCCCAATTCAAATCCGGTAATTGATGTGATTTAAACGCCGCCGGTACCAAAATTTGATCCCCAGCATACGCATCTAAATGCGTGAGCATCTCTTCAAAATCGTGATGTAAAACTAACGTCTGGTCAGTCATGTAGGCTTTGGCTGCCTGTTCGGAATCCGTACCAACAGGCCCTAAGGTGTGTAGTTTCATCGTTTTAACTGCTTATTTTCCTTGTTAATGGCTGAATCCGTCAAAATGGTCATAATTTGGTCAATCATGTCATCGGTGATATCAGTCGATTGTGCAAAATCATATTTCAATAAATCACGCATCTGTTGCATGCGCGCTGTTTGTACGGTAGCCAT
>USIU01000077.1 GCA_900554745.1 uncultured Leuconostoc sp. | reverse complement strand
CATCGATTTCAGGTCTTGAAACGATCTCTAAGTCTGTATCTTTCATAGCTTCTGCATAAGCGTCTGGAATTAAGATGTTTGCTGCATCTTCATAGAAGATTTCAACTCCGTATTCTTTTGCGATCAACTGGAAAGGTACTTTTCCTTTACGGAATCCCGGAATAGAAATTCTGCCTTTTGCTTTCTGGTATGCATTCTGCATTGCTTTTTCTAAATCTTCAGCGGCAACTTCGATAGTAAGTTTCGCCATGTTTTTTTCCATTTTTTCCACCTGTAAACTCATGTTACATGTTCCTCCTTAATTTTCAGGTTATGATTGCGACTGGTTTTTCAGCTGCGTTATATCATTCACAGTTTTTACCTATTTCTATATATTTAAGTCTAAGCTCCGCTCCCACTGTTGCAGAAGCGGGAGACCTCTCTATAACTCAATTATATATTTACAGTCATTGTAGCAGTATAGCACAAAAAATCCAAAAGTGCTAGTGTTTTTTCGCATAAAAATAAGGGTTTGAGGACGATTTAGCGGGTATATACTACTGATTCTGCGATTTCTTTTGCTTTTTCGTCATTTTCAAGCTGTGAAATCAGGGAAAGTGCGAAGTCTACAGCTGTTCCCAGACCACGGCTGGTGGTTATATTTCCATCTACTACCACATTGTCTTCGCTGGTCTTGGCACCGTCTCCTGCAATAATTTCCATGAAGGACGGATAAGAGGTGGCTTTGCGGTTTTTGAGGAATCCAAGACCTGAGAATACACTTGGTGCAGCACAGATAGCGGCGATTTTTTTGCCTTTGCTGTTGAAATCTGTCAGAAGGTCTGTAAGTGGTTTGTATCCTGCAAGATATTTGGTTCCCGGCATTCCTCCCGGGAGGACAAGCATGTCGGCATCTGCGAAGTCTGTTTCTGCGAATGTTGTATCAGTGAGCATGATGATACCGTGAGATGTCTGGATCTGTTTGGTTTCTTTGATTGATACAGTTTTGATATCAATGCCGGCACGGCGGAGAAGATCTACTACTGTAAGGCCTTCGATATCTTCAAAGCCGTCGGCGAGGAAAATGTATACTTTTTTGCTCATTTTAGGTCCCTCCTGATTAATTTGTTTTGTAAAAGTTTTATCCTATTTTCTGAAATGGATTATAGCATTTTTTGTTTGGAGTTACAATGTTTGTTTGGAGCTTTCTGCTTCTACCATATCTCTGGTTTCAAGTCTTTCGGCAATGGATCGGGATATGTTTCACCGTTTAAAGTTTCTGTCAGTTCTTCTCTGGCTTTATTTACTAACTCTGGTTTTTGCAGGAAGTCTATGGCCGTGAGAGCCATGATCCTGGCGGCATAGAGCATTCCTTTGTGGGCGATTGAAGATTTACCCTGGGCTGCTGCCTGCCAGGAGTGGAGGGCGGTTCCTGCTGCGAATGTTGGGATGTTGAGATGGACGGTTGGTACCAGCCAGCTTACATCGCCCACATCAGTGGAGTATTTGAGATCACTGTACAGATTCTGGTATGTCATTGGCTCAAAGATTGGTTTCTTAGAAACAAACATTGAATTCGGCTTGAAGCATCCCCAAACCAAGGACGAATTGCGCGCCTATATCAAGGAACTTGCTGCCAAGTTGTAAAAGTCAAATGACAAGACAAATCTGGTGCGATCGTGTAAAATAGGATTAACAAAAAGTAAGTGAAATGAGGGCAACAAATTGACTGACTATAAAGAATACGATGTTGTGATTGTTGGTGCCGGTCCAGCAGGGATGACAGCAGCAACCTATGCATCACGTGCCAATCTTTCCGTTTTGATGTTAGATCGGGGGATCTACGGCGGTCAGATGAACAATACCGCTGAAGTTGAAAACTATCCTGGTTTTGACTCGATTTTGGGACCGGATTTGGCCGAGAAAATGTATGCCTCATCGACCCAATTTGGTGCAGAATATGGCTTTGGTATGGTTGAAGACATTACGCTAGAGGGCGAAGACAAGTTAATTCGCACGGACATGGGCAACTATAAAGCCAAGGCCGTGATTATTGCGACAGGCTCTGAACATGTGCATTTAGGTGCAGATGGCGAAGAAGATTACCAAGGTCGTGGTGTTAGTTATTGTGCGGTCTGTGATGGCGCCTTTTTCCGCAATGAAGATGTTGTCGTTGTTGGTGGTGGAGACTCAGCCGTTGAAGAAGGGCTTTACCTCACAAACTTGGCCAAGTCGGTGACGGTGTTGCATCGTCGTGACAAGTTGCGTGCGCAACAAATTATGCAGGATCGTGCTTTTGCCAATGACAAAATGGCATTTAACTGGTTTACTGAAGTCCTCGCTATCACTGGTGACGGGGAAAAGGTGACGGGGTTAGATGTGATTAATAATCAAACGCAAGAAGTCTCACATATTGATGCGAGTGGCGTCTTTATTTATGTTGGTCTCAAGCCGAACACACAAGGTTTTGAAAATTTGAATATTACTGATGATGAAGGTTGGATTATCACAGACGAACGTATGCAAACAACCATTCCAGGTATTTTTGCAATTGGTGATGTCCGGGCCAAAGATTTGCGCCAAATTACGACAGCAGTCGGTGATGGTGGCATTGCTGGGCAAGGGGTTTATGATTACATTAGCCAATTACCGTCAAAATCAGCCGCGCCGACGGCGCAATAAAAAGCAAATTGTTAAAATTTGCTTTTTTATTTTAGACAAAAAAAGCCAGCAAAAATTCTAATATAAAACGCTAAATAACAATCATATCAACAATGTAAGAAAATGTAACTTTCTGAAAGCTTTACATGAATTATTACATTTGGAAAACGTTTGACAATTAAAAATCGGGATATTATAATTACTTGTGTAGAAATGCACAAAGCATGTTTTGTTAAACAAAATTGGAACCGGTTTTAATCAGATTTGAGGAGAGTGTCATGAGAAGTCAGGATAAATGGCTCACTAAAGTTGCCTTTTTAGGTATTTCATTTATGTTAACCAGTGCCTACGCTATTAACGGTGCTTTGCCACAAATGGCGCAAGCGCTTGGCGTTACTGCAACTGAGGCGCAAGCATTGGCGACAACGCCATCTATCTTTGTTACGGTATTTGTGTTGTTTAGTGCATTTATTGCGGCAAAGTTAGGCGATAAGAAAACGATCGCGTTGGGGATGATTTTGGTTGGTGTTGCAGGTGCCGTACCACTTTTTGTCGCATCATATCCCGTGATTTTAGTCTCACGTATGGTGTTGGGCGCCGGTTTAGGCATTTTCAATTCATTGGCCGTGTCAATGATTGCGGTGATGTATCAAGGCCAAACACGTGCCACGATGTTGGGTTGGCGTGCGGCGGTTGAACAGATCGGTCAAGCGGTCTTGACGTTTATTGCCGGTTTGTTGTTGGCCTTTGGTTGGCAAATGGCCTTCTTGGTTTATCTATTAGCCTTCCCAATTCTTTATCTCTTTTATCGTCAAGTTCCTGAAACATCAGATATGGTCAAGGAAGCTGAAGCGGAAAAGGCCGATGACAAGACGGCACCAACGATTCGCCCAGCCACTAAGATGAGCCCAATGGTTTGGGTTTTGGCCTTCTTTGCGGCTTTCTTGGTGATTGACTACATGGCCATTCAATTGAGTTTCCCATTCATGGCACAACATGTTGGGGTTAATGGTATGGTCGTTTCAACCATCCTATCATTTATGTTAGTTGCAGCCATGATGGGCGGCATCTTGTATGGGACGGTTCAAAAGCTCTTTGGTCGTTATACGTTACAAGTTGGTCTCTTGCTGATGGCAGTTTCAAACTTCTTGGTAGCCTTTTCAAACCAAAACTTCATTGTTTTGACGATTGGCGTGTTGTTGATTGGTTTCCCAATGCAACTCATTTCACCATTTATTTTTAGTCAATTACCACAATTGGCACCTTTGAAAAAGCAACCATTGGTGACATCAATTATCTTGATTGGTTTTAACGTTGGTGTGTTCGTTGAACCATTTGTTATTTCAATGATGTCAGGCGTTTTGGGTAATTCAACACGCAATGCGGATTCCGCAGCTTATACAACGATGCCAGTTTTGGCCTTTATCTTACTGGCCTTAACGGTGATCACATTGATTACGAATCGCAAAAAGCAAGCTTAAAACACATTTAGGCGCCAACTTGCGGCGCCATACAAGTAGCATGAACTGAACAAAAAGCGTAAATAAACGTCATTAAAGGAGAACGAACATGAAAAAGCTCACCAATGAAGTGATGCTCATTACATATGCTGACTCACTTGGTAAGAATTTGAAAGAATTGGATCAAGTGTTGTCAAACGAATTGGATGGTGTTGTTGGTGGTGTCCACGTTTTGCCATTCTTCCCATCAACAGGAGACCGTGGCTTTGCCCCTGAAGAATATGAAACAGTTGATCCAAAGTTTGGTGACTGGTCTGATATCGATAAGTTGGCTGAGAAATACTATTTGATGTTTGACTTTATGTTGAACCACATTTCACCACAATCAAAGTATTTCCAAGACTTCTTAGAAAAGAAGGAAGACTCAGAATACTATGACATGTTCTTGAAGTATTCTGAATTCTGGCCTGAAAACCGACCAACAGCCGAAGATATTGATTTGATCTACAAGCGTAAGGATAAGGCACCATTTGCACCGGTGACATTTGCCGATGGGACAACGGATCAAGTTTGGAACACATTTGGTGACCAACAAATGGATTTGGACGTTACAAAGCCAGTGACAAAGCAATTCATCAAGGATTCATTGATTAACCTTGCACGCCACGGCGCATCAGTTATCCGTTTGGATGCCTTTGCTTATGCTATCAAGAAGTTGGACACAAACGACTTCTTCGTTGAACCTGAAATTTGGGATGTCTTGAACGAAGTGCGCGAAATTTTGGCAGCCGAAGGGTCAGAAGTTTTGCCAGAAATCCACGAACACTACAAGATTGTGCGTAAGATTACGGATCACGACATGTACTCATACGACTTTGCGTTGCCATTGATTACGTTGTACTCACTTTACTCAGGTAAGACGAACCGTTTGGCTGACTGGTTGCGTCAAAGCCCAATGAAGCAATTTACAACTTTGGATACCCACGATGGTATTGGGGTTGTGGATGCCAAGGACTTGTTGACACAAGAAGAAACAGACTTTACAACGGAAGAAATGTACAAGGTTGGGGCCAACGTGAAGAAGATCTTCTCATCAGCAGCCTACAATAACTTGGATATTTACCAAATTAATACGACTTATTACTCAGCTTTGGGTAATGATGATGCCGCTTACTTGTTAGCACGTGCAACACAAATCTTTGCCCCAGGTATTCCACAAGTTTATTACGTTGGTTTGTTGGCGGGTGAAAACGACCTTGAATTGTTGGAAAGCACAAAGGAAGGCCGTAACATCAACCGTCACTACTATGACCTTGAAGAAATTGCTGAAACAGTTAAGCGTCCAGTAGTGTCAAACTTGTTTGACTTGTTGCGTTTCCGTAACACAAGTCCAGCCTTTGACCTCGATGGTGAAATTAAGGTTGAAAACAATGGTGACAATGATTTGACCATTACACGTACGTCAGCTGACGGTCAAACAACTGCTGTTTTGACAGCTGATTTTGCAACAAAGCAATTCAAATTTACTGAAAATGATAAGGAAATTTTCAACACACAAGCTTAATGCAACCAAAGCGCCTTGGCGCTTTTTTTAGTATATAATTAAGACAAGGAAAAGGGCCTGTCGATGATCATACTTACGTCACATTTACCAATTGTCATTAACCACATTTTGTCAGCAGATCAAGCTTTTGCGTGGTCCAAATTCGTGGTGATGTTTTTGCTGATTTTTATTGAAACGGCCGGTATTGTCACAGGTTTCATTCCGGGCGATACTATTTTGACATCAGTGGGGAGTGTTGCTGGCCTGCACCATAATCTGTGGGAATTACTGGCAGATAGTCTAGTCTTTGGTTTGGCATCACTTTGTGGCGATGCGGTTAATTACTGGTTTGGCGGCTTCTTAATTCGACAAATTGGGCGTATCCCCATGTTGAAAAAACGGCTATCTGGTGGTGTCATTGATCGTTTGGCGGTTGATTTCCATCCCAAACG
>USIU01000076.1 GCA_900554745.1 uncultured Leuconostoc sp. | reverse complement strand
GTCGGCAACGTGCGTTTCTGGCATATTCGCCAAAATGGTTTCGTGCGGTTGCTCGTCATACTTCATCGCCAAATCAAAAGTCGCTTTGGCCGCTGGTTCATCAATCCCTGGAAAGGCCTCACGCGCACCACTAGATTCAAACTGTGTCAACACAATCTGCTTTTTAACGCCATCGACTTCATAATCTGCCGGATAGATACCCATCAACGTTGCGGTTAAAACTGTTTCATAAGTGATAACAATTTGAATGTCACCCAAAGGGACGTTAGAAATCATTAACGCGTCTTGTTCATCCTGTGTATTAAAGGCCATTGCTTGCCCATTGACGGTGACCGTTTGGATTTTGAGCCCACGCTGATGTAACAAAATTTGACGCGTCAACGCCTGACCAAAAATGGTCGTTTGGCCGCTAATGTGCTGTTTTTGGCGATCAATATCCAGATAAACATCATAATGTTCCGGTACGAATGTTGTCAAAAAATGTTGCAATGGTTTCGTCATCAGATCTCCTTTTGGGTCACTAGTCTTACTTGGTCGTCGTGGTTAAGCAATTCATACCAATATGCTGAAAAGTTACAAGTTGATTGTCCTCGTACGTCGCCATATAACAATCAGGCATTGTCATTTCTTGCCAATCAGTGAAAGTAAACTGACCGTTTGTTATATCATTAAACAGTACAGCTAATGCAGTGCCATGACTTGCAATAACTAAATTTCCTGTACTATCATACAAAATTTTTTGATAGGTTGGTACAATCCGTTCACGTACAGCTGACAAACTTTCTTCATCTTCATCATGTTGTGAAAAATCCGTCCACAACATCTGGAGGTGTGCTAACCAATCAAAACGTTGTCGTGTTTGCCGTTCACGCAATGCAGCCATGGTCATAATTGGCAAATCTAGCTGAGAAGATAACGGTTCAACAGTTTGGACAGCACGTAAAAATGGTGATGAATAGATTGCCGCTACCGATATATCTTCAAATTGCTTAACCAATTTGTCAGCTAATTGATGGTCAACTGCAGTTAACGGTGCTGTGGCATCATCGATAATCGCTTGATTACGAATACTGTGTCGGATAAAATAAATTTTTCGCATCAGCTCACCCGCATTTCAGTATTAAAATTGATGCAAATAGTTTTTCAACGCGACATCATCCAAGTGATTTTCTAAGCCAATCAGCAGCTTGAGACGGGCTTTTTGACCGTTAATACTGGTGGCAAAGATGGCCCCAGCTTTTTCAAGTTGGACACCGCCGCCCAAATAGTCATAGACTGGTTCAGCCACCCCATTAAAGCTTCGTGACACAATCACCACGGGAATGTTGCGTGATAAGAGATAAAGCACCCCATTAGCTGCTTCTTTTGATAAATTCCCAGCGCCCAAGGCTTCAATAATGATCCCATCAATTTTAGCGGCCGCTAACAATTCTAAGAGTTGCCCGTCCATACCGGCATACGCCTTTAGCACCGGAATATTTTGCGCAACGCTATTGATTGGCAACACATGACGCTTTGGCAAATCATAAAAGTAAATAATTTGATGTTTCGTCAAAAGTCCCATCGTGCCACTAATTGGTGAGCCGAATGTGGCCACATTGGTCGTGTGCGTTTTTGTGACAAAACGCGCGGCATGAATCTCATCGTTCATCACAACCAATACGCCACGGTGCCGTGAATCGTCATGTGCCGCAACCCGCAATGCAGATTGGTAGTTATACAACCCATCCGAACCCAGCTCATTAGATGAGCGCATCGCCCCCGTCATCACAATTGGGAAATCAACCGCTAACGTACTATCCAAAAAGAATGACGTTTCTTCTAACGTGTCTGTGCCATGAGTAATCACAACCCCATCAAAGGCTTGCTTGGCCGCTAAAATACGTTGTTGCAGTTGCAACATATGCACGGGTCCAATATGCTCACTAGGTAAATTGAAAATATTTTCAACCGTCAGTTCAACATCTGGCAACGCCAATTTAACGCCCGTTAAAGGGTTTTCAACACCTGTTTCAACACCACCGTTTTCCCCTTCGTGCATTGAAATGGTCCCACCCGTATGGAGGACGAGTATTTTTTTAACGGTCATGATGCACCTTCCTTATTCTTCCTGAAATTAACCAATGTGTTTTGCCAAGCATGCATTTGTTCAATAAAAGTTTTGGCTCGTGGCTTTAACCCCACTTGCTTGTCATAAATGTGATCAATCACCCGCTGAAGTCCGCGCTTGGTCACGGGTGAGAGATTAATTTGATTGACTTGCCGTAAATCGATCACGCTAAATTGCCGTAAATAAAAAATCGTTTTCTGATCGAGCATCAACCGATGTTCATCTAAATCATAATGTTCTTCAGCCAAAATACCATTGTATTTTTCCGAATAGTCAAAACGGCCGGTCACTTGACCGCTAATTGGATCAGCGCGCCAATTGGGCGCAACCCCCAGCGGCACAAGTAACTGAATCTCAAAAATATTGGCAATCACCTGCGGATCTAAACCAGCTTCTAATTTCTGTAACGCCAGTTCAAACTGATGATACCACCGTGTCAGTGGTTCGCCCTCTTCAAAGCTTTGGTCGATCAGACTGGCAATTAAAGCCGCATAAGCATTGGCTTCAATATCATCAATCAGGCGTGGGTACAAGTTAGCTTGTTGCGCATCATTGATATACCCCAGGCCCGTATTACGCTTGGGCAGTGCGCCTTCAAATGATAAAATCGTGAAGGGCTGCACAGCGGCACTTAACGCCGACTTTGGTTTTTTAGCGCCACGTGCCAAAAAAGTTCGTAACCCATCCTTTTCGGTGAGCATACGAACTAATAAATCATGGTCTTTATATTGTCTGGTATATAGCACAATGCCATTAATTACTGCCATTTATCACACTACCAACTACATTAACTGGCAGGTCATCGTCAAGTTTAGTAATCTTCTTTACGGTAACCTAATGTTTGCAAAGCTTGTGGTCGATCACGCCAGCGTGGTTCAACCTTCACCCAAGTTTCCAAGAAAACCTTGTCACCCATCAAACGCTCAATATCTTTACGGGCACGGGTCCCGATTTCTTTAATCATTGCCCCTTGCTTACCAATAATAATATTCTTTTGCGTTGGTCGTTCAACAATAATTGACGCTTGGATATGGATCTTATCTTCACTTTCACGCGCAATCTTATCAATCACGACCGCTACTGAATGCGGAATTTCTTGACGTGTTAATTGTAAGACCTTTTCACGAATCAATTCGCCAATAACGAAACGTTCTGGGTGGTCTGTCAACTGGTCAGAATCGAAATATTGTGGCCCTTCTTCAAGCGTTTCCACAATATTACCCAATAATTCTGGCACATTGTCCCCCTCAGTGGCAGAGATTGGGAAAACTTCCGCCCATGTTGGGGCGTCTTCTTGATAACTTTGAATCACGTCGAGCAATTCATCTGATGACACCAAATCAACTTTGTTAATCAACAAATAAATGGGGGTGTCCTTCACTTCTTTGAGTCGGCTAATAATAAAATCATCTCCACGACCACGTGGCATTGAGGCATCCACCACAAACCAAATGGCATCTGCTTCATGCAATGCTGAGAAGGCTGACTTCACCATGAAGTCACCCAATGAATTTTGTGGCTTATGCACACCAGGTGTGTCAATGAAAACTACTTGGGCGTTATCAGTGGTATAAATCCCTTGAATTTTATTTCGCGTTGTTTGCGCTTTATCAGACATGATGGCGATTTTTTCACCAACAATACGATTAAGCAATGTTGACTTGCCAACATTTGGTCGGCCAATAATGGCCACGAATCCTGATTTAAATGGTGTTTCTGTCATAATACTCTGCGACGCCTAGGTCGACTTTCTCCCCTATTGATAGTGATAGCTCGATTACCAATGGTAATCTAAGCACAACTGATACCTGATTGGTACCACATATTAATGTTACCTTATTTAAAATTGTGTAGCAAATCAGAAAAATTAGTCACAATACCGAATTGACGCCAAACATAAGGCTGAAAAATCAACAATAAAATGATAATTTCAACGCCGACCGCTACTAATACTGCCCCAGCAGCGACATCCTTGGCAAGTTTTGCCAATGGATGGTACTTTTTCTCGACGACCAGATCCACAACAGCCTCAATAATCGTGTTCAAAAATTCACTGAATATCACAATAAACACGGCCATTGTCACCCAGAGCCAATCTGATCGATACAAGCCATAATGTAAGCCAGCCACTAAAATCAAAAAAGCCAACAAAATATGGATACGCATATTGCGTTCACGCACCAAGATTAACCAAATCCCGTTCAGTGAGTTACGCATGGCGCGGAAAAAATTACGATTACGCGTGGTTTGGCGTTTCTCCGAGGCTGGTTCACCGATTAATTTTGTCTGTTTATTATCTCTTGAGGCCATAATCATCCAAAATCTTGCGCTGCAACGCAAACATTTCCTTTTCTTCGGCTTCACCTAACATATGGTCATAACCATTGAGATGCAAAAAGCCATGCACCACCAAGAACCCAAGCTCCCGTTCATAGCTATGTCCTAAATATTCTGCTTGTGTGGCAATAACATCCACAGAGACAATGATATCGCCAATATTTTTGGCAATTTCATCCACCGCAGCAATTTGTTCAAAGACGTCATCACCCTCTTCAATGGCAAAACTAATGACATCCGTTGGTTTGTCCACGCCACGGTACTCACGATTATAACGTTGAATGTCATCATTATTGACAAACGTAATCGACATTTCTGTATCATCTGGTAAAGCCAGTGCTTGCCCAGCAAAATCAATCACTGAGACCACTAAGTCATGATGATAGCGACTGATACCAGTCTGTGTTTGATCAATGATCGCTAAATCCATGTGCGGATGACTCCTTTTCTTTCGTCTGTTCTGCGGCTTCTGCGGCCTCATAGGCGTTAACAATCAAACCAACAACTGGGTGGCGTACCACATCCGCACTACTAAAGTTAATAAAGGCGATCCGATTCACGGATTGCAAAATCTTTTGCGCCGTAATCAAGCCAGATTTTGCCCCACGTGGCAAATCGATTTGTGAGATATCCCCGTTGACAATCATTTTTGAACCAAAGCCCAAACGCGTCAAAAACATTTTCATCTGTTGATTAGTGGTATTTTGCGCTTCATCCAAGATGATGAAGGCATCGTCTAATGTTCGTCCACGCATGTAGGCCAGCGGTGCGATTTCAATCACGCCACGATCCATCAAACGCTGCGTCTGTTCAGCGCCAATAATGGCATGCATCGCATCATAAATCGGCCGTAGATAAGGATCGACTTTTTCTTTCAAATCACCTGGTAAAAATCCCAGAGACTCCCCCGCTTCAACAGCTGGTCGTGTAATAATAATGCGCTCGACTTCGCCACGCTTTAGCGCGGAAATCGCCATCACGACGGCCAAATAGGTCTTACCTGTCCCCGCTGGCCCAATACCAAACGTGACATCATGCTTACGAATCGCTTGAATATACTGCCGTTGCCCAAAGTTCTTGACCCGAACGGCACGACCCTTATTGTCGCGAATCAACGTTTCTGAATATAAATCACCAAAATATTCCAGGGTGCCACGTTGTGCCATCGTGACAGCACTCACGACATCAGCCGGTGAAACGGTAATTTGATGTTTAATTAATTGCGTTAGTTCATGTAAAACAGCTTGCGCGAGCGCGACCTGATCAGCTTCACCCGCAATGGTCATTTGATCGCCGCGTGCATGTAACGAAACATCTAATCCTTCCTCAATCAGACGAATCAGATTATCATTAACCCCAATTAATTTCGTTTGCTGCTCGGTATTCTCGAATTTAAAAATTTGCTGTATTTGTGCTGACAAATTGCAAATCCCCTTTTATGTTGTTTCTTTTAATTTTAACACAAAAAACGGGCATTTGCCCGTTATTCCACCGTTAAATCATGCATAATATTGTCATAACCTTGTGCTTCTTCTTCAGGTGTTAAGCGTAGTGGCGCAGCAATCACGGCCGTGATTTTCGCCAAAATATAAGTCCCAATCGCGGCAAAAGCCACCGTAAACAAAATGGCAACCAACTGTTTCCAAACGAGTGACCAGTCACCGTTCACC
>USIU01000075.1 GCA_900554745.1 uncultured Leuconostoc sp. | reverse complement strand
TGAGGTTCAGGCCAATCCCAACCACTAAGCCTGAAAATGTTTGGCTTTCCAAGGTCATAATGCCCTCAGTCAGAATGCCGCCGACTTTTTGCTGATTGTAATACAAATTGTTGAGCCATTGGTATTGCAAGTCCACACCAAAGAGTGTCCGCATACTTTTCGCCACTGCAACGGCTGTACTGATCGTCAATAACTGTGGTTTGACAGTATCTTGAAAAGTCAGTGGCAAGGCAATACTCAAATAAAGCCCCGTTTGACTAGGCGAAAAGAATGAACGGCCTAAATGCCCGACCCCGTGGGTTTGAATATTTGAGATTACCACCAGTGGGCCATTAAGCGTCTCATCCACTAAGGCTAACTTAGCGTAACGATTGGTTGAATCTAACGAATCAAACACCCGAATGGCCATTGGCGATTTCAAAAGGTGCTGGATTTCAGTGCTGGTCATTTTTTCACTCGGGATGTAGCGATAACCTAACCCGCGCTGACTTTCAATCGTAAAGCCGGCTTCGGTTAGTTTATTGATGGCTTTCCATACAGCAGCACGTGAAATATGGAGATTACTGGCAATCGTCTCGCCAGATACCCACGTTTCGGCATGGTTGACGAAAATATGCAATAGTTTTTCTACAGTTGTCATATGTTTATTTTAGCAAAAATAAATGTGTTGATGTAGGTGGCATTGCGGATTGAAAGCATGGTGACACTGCGGGCAGGTGGTTTGGGTGCGATAAACGTTGCCAGTCATCTCTAGACCACATGCGCCACAAAGAGCGCCCAATGCAGTCATGGCAACGGGTTCAAATGCATGCGTTGTAAGGGCGTCGTGGCATAAGTAGCAAGCGTAGTAAGCCTGACACTGTTGACATTTATTGGCAATGTTGACATTTATTGGCAATAATGTCAACGGTTGTATGCCAATGGGTGCAACGTCCAGATTGATCAGTGCCAATGCCTAAGATATCAAACATGGGCAAGTTGTGGGAAGCGGCGACGCAGCGCCAACGTAACTACGGTGGCAACCACCGCCTTGACACAGTCCCCAGGGACATATGTTAGTTGCAACAGTAAGGCTTGTGGTAATGGCATATGGGTCACAAGGTGTAGGCCGATGGCACCGCTGACATCAACCAGCAACACACCGAACGTTAAAATCACGAGTAGCAAGGTGATGAAATGAGTCTGATGCAAGCGGTCCAAGGTTTGAACACCCCAACCAATCAGACCAGCAGCAACGGGATAGGCCCAGATATAACCAGCTGTTGCACCAAAAAAGTGCGGGAAACCGCCAGCGCCACCAACCAAGACCGGCAAACCAATAGCAGCCATCAGCAGCCAAACCATAATGGCAAGCACGCCGTTGCGCCAACCTAGGAGTGCCCCCGCCAGCATAATACCGAGATTTTGCACCACAATCGGAACTAGTCCAACGGGAATAGCTGGCAGGTAAGCCATCACAATGAGTAGCGCAATCATCATGACGGTGAGGGTAAGTTTTTGTGTTTTCATGTGTTGTCCTTTTGTAAACCTATTTGATTGTTTAAGTTTACAGTTAAGCGAAGAGGTTGTCAAGACAATAAAAAAACGACAGTTTGCTGCCGTTTTCTAAAGGTTATTTTTGATAGAAAAAGTTATAAACCGTCTCGACGACCGCTTCATTACCGACAAAATACAACGTATCACCGCGCTCAATCACCGCGTAGGGTCCTGGTGAGACAATGAGTTCATCATGGTGTAAGATGGCGACCAAGGTGGCGCCGGTGCTTTGCCAGAGATTTAGACTCCCTACAGATAAGCCGAGCTTGGGACTATCGTCATGTAACTCGAGTTCATAAGGCGTTAATGGACTATGACGATGTCGTTGGACACGTTGCGTTTGGTCAAACAGCCGTGACAACGTTTGCTCTAAGGCATGAATGTCTTGTTTTTGCTGTGCAATCAGATCATTAATTTGACCGTGTAAAGCTTGAATGTCAAAGGTTGTTTCCGATTGTTTCAAAAAAGCTTTAGCGCGCTCGCGAGACAACACTTCAACTCCGCTGCCATGAATAGGTTTCACAATCTGTAGGTCAGCTAAGACGCTGACAGCTTTGCGTGCTGTTTCCGATGAGACCCCAAAAGCCACGGATAGCGTTGAACGGGCATGGAGTTTGCTGCCCACGGGGTAATCGTTGTCAGCGATTTTTTGAGCGATTTGATACGCAATTTTACGATAACGCGGTTCTCGAATTGTTCGCATAGGATTCTCCAAAAGTTGCCTCGTTTGACAAAAGTGACAACTTGTGACAAAATAGAAGACATCACTTTGAGAGGCAATTTATTTTTTATAATAGGTTGTCACTTTGCAGTATAAGTTAAATCGCAAACAGAGTCAATGGGAGATGAGTCAAAAAGCTCATTTGAAACGAAGTGGAGGATTTCATGACGAATAAAGTCGAGATAAAGCATCTGACCAAAATATTTGGGAAACGCCCAAAAGCGGCGTTAAAGATGGTGAAGCAAAACAAGAGTAAAAACGAGATTGTCGAAAAGACTGGGAGTACAGTTGGTGTCTATGACATTAACATGACCATTGAAGAAGGCGAAATCTTTGTGATTATGGGACTGTCAGGTTCGGGGAAGTCAACCTTGATTCGCTTGCTGAATCGGTTAATTGAGCCAACCGATGGGCAATTGTTCATCGATGGGCAAGAAATTACAAAATTTAATAAGAAACAGATGCTGGATATCCGGCGAAAGAAAATGAGTATGGTGTTCCAAAACTTCGGGCTATTTCCCCACCGGACATTGCTTGAAAATACGGAATATGGCTTAGAAGTCCAAGGCGTGGATAAGGCTGAGCGCCGCCAACGTGCAGAAAAAGCCTTAGACAATGCGAAGTTATTGAGTTTTAAAGATCAGTATCCAGCGCAATTATCTGGGGGGATGCAACAACGTGTTGGTTTAGCCCGGGCTTTAACCAATGATCCTGATATTTTACTGATGGACGAAGCTTTTTCGGCACTTGATCCTTTGGTGCGTGGTGAGATGCAAGAAGAGTTATTGGAATTACAGGCAAATGTCCGCAAGACGATTATCTTTATTACCCACGATTTGAATGAAGCGTTGCACATCGGTGACCATATTGCCATTATGAAAGATGGTCAGTTGCAACAAGTTGGCACAGGTGAAGAAATTTTGACGAATCCAGCCAATGATTATGTACGGACATTTATCGGTGGTGTTGATCGCTCAAAGGTGTTGACGGCGGAAAGTATTATGATTCCTGCCTTAACAACGAACGTGATGGTCGATGGACCAACCGTGGCCTTACGGAAAATGTCAGATGAAGAAGTTTCTGGTTTGGTTGCGGTTAATCGTAGTCGTGAGTTACTGGGCTATTTGTCATCTGAAGCAGCGGTCACTGCCCGGCGTGATAAAACACCACTAACTGAGGTGGTGTCTGACATGCCAACGGTTTCATTAGATACGCTGATCTCAGAAATTATGCCGATTATTTATGATGCCCAAACACCGGTGGCAGTTGTTGATGCGAACAACCGCGTCAAAGGGGTCATCATTCGTGGTGCGGTTTTGGAAGCGTTAGCTGATACACAAGGAGAAGACGAAGATGCTTAATATACCTAAATTACCCTTAGAAGATTGGGTGACGGCGGGCGTTAACTGGTTAACTGATCATCTATCCGGATTATTTAATTTCATGCAACACGTCGGTCAAGCGATTATGGACGGGTTGACTAACGGGTTGACTGCGATCCCAATGCCGCTGATGATTGCCGGTATCACATTGATTGCGATTTTAACGACACCTAAAAAAATTGGCTTCCCAGCGTTTACCTTTTTTGGTTTAGCTATTGTGGCCAACCAAAACTTATGGGATGACTTGATGAGTACGTTGACCTTGGTCATTATGGCGTCGGTTATCTCATTGGTCATTGGTATTCCGCTAGGGATTCTGACTGCTAAATCACCAAGAACAGCTGCTATCGTGAAGCCTATTTTGGACTTTATGCAAACGATGCCCGGCTTCGTTTATTTGATTCCGGCAGTAGCGTTCTTTGGCATTGGTGTGGTACCCGGGGTATTTGCCTCAATTATTTTTGCTTTGCCACCAATGGTGCGTATGACGGATCTTGGTATTCGTCAAGTACCGGTATCGTTAGTTGAAGCAGCGGATTCGTTTGGGTCAACAACTTGGCAAAAGCTCATTAAGTTAGAATTACCTAACGCGCGTAACACGATTTTAGCTGGTGCTAACCAAACGATTATGTTGGCCTTATCAATGGTGGTCACGGCATCCATGATTGGTGCCCCCGGCTTAGGACGTGGTGTCTTGTCAGCCGTGCAACATGCTGATATTGGTTTGGGATTCGTTAATGGGCTTGGGTTAGTCATTCTCGCCATTATTATTGATCGCTTTACCCAAAAGTTAACGACGAAGCCAGGTCAAAAAGCTGAAACACAACCTTGGAAGCGTTGGACAATTCTAGCCACATTGCTCGTTATGCTTGCTGGTGGCGCTATTAATTTGATGACCACCCAAAAGCAAACAGGGCAACGCGTTAACCTTGGTTACGTGGAATGGGATTCCGAAGTAGCTTCTACTAACGTGTTGGCTGAGTCATTGCGCCAGCATGGTTATAATGTGATGATGACACCGCTAGATAGTGCCGTTTTATGGCAATCTGTGGCGAAAGGGCAAGTTGACGCTTCGGTTAGTGCCTGGTTGCCATACACGAACAAAGTGTTGTATAACAAATTTAAAAATGATGTTGATATGCTCGGGCCGAACCTCCGTGGTGCCAAAACAGGGTTAGTCGTACCGGATTATATGGCGGTTAATTCAATTGCTGATTTATCTAACCAAGCCAATAAGACCATTACGGGAATTGAACCAGGTGCCGGTGAAATGGCGAGTGCGCAAAAGACGCTTAAAAGCTATGATAATTTGAAGGGATGGCAGTTACAAGGTTCATCATCAGGTGCGATGGCGATTGCCCTTGATAAAGCTTACAAAGCGAAAAAAGATATCATCGTGACGGGTTGGTCACCACACTGGATGTTTAGTAAATATCATTTGAAGTATTTGGCAGACCCAAAGGAAACAATGGGGAAGGGTGAAAATATTCAAACCTTTACCCGTAAGGGGTTAAAAAAGGACAATCCCAAACTTGAAAAAGTTTTGGATAACTTCCATTGGACGAAAGATGACATGGAAAGCGTGATGTTGGCCATTCAAAATGGTCAATCACCAAAGGACGCGGCAAATGCTTGGCTTAAGTCCCATCAAAAGCTAGCTGATAGCTGGTATAAGTAATGAAAAAAGCTACGACATTGTCGTAGCTTTTTTACTGCGGTAATCGCTGGTCTTGGGCAACAATCCAGGCATTGAGCTCTGGATCAGTAATGCGAGCAGGGTGTTGCTTTAAAAATTGCCGATAAAGCGTGGCGATGCGCTTGCTAAAAATAAGGGTATTCGGTGGTGTGAGGGTATCGTCTAATAGTTGATAAGACCGAATCGCGTAACTGATAAAGTTAAGGGTATGAGCCAAGTCATCGGCAGAAAGACCATGGGCTTCTGACAGATAATGGCGACGGGCAGCATAACCTAACGCTTGTTGAAAGCGATTTAAGTTCTCCGGTTCAATTTGTCCCTCTGGTCCGATTGCAATCATAGTTGCTTTGAAACTGGCAATCGCTTCTGGGGTGGCTTTGTTCGTCAGTTCAAAGCGCTGAAACGGTGTGCCGTCCGCTGTGGTGCGGTTTTCAAGGGTATACCATTTTTTATTGGTAAGAAAGAAAGGCGTTGTCATGAGTTCCTCTGGTTAATCGTGGTGTCTAATATTTCTGATCAGTTGGGCCATAATTTTGTCATCACTATAGGACAAAACGTTTTTGGCGTAAATACCGCGACCAAACCAAGCTAAAATGACCAGCGTGATCACTGACAAGATCAGCGCCACAATCGCGGCAGGCCAAGATTCAACTTTGGTCACCAGGCGGACGGGCATCATGCTTTGTGAAATAAAAGGCACGTAACTTAAAATTTTAATCACGATATTGTTGGGCATGTTGGTCATGAAATAGCTGAAGAAATAACCAATCATGGCCAGTACC
>USIU01000074.1 GCA_900554745.1 uncultured Leuconostoc sp. | reverse complement strand
TATTGGGGCCGTAGGCAGCGCACAATGGTTAACTGTTGCTGATGATCTAGACAAACAAGCAGATAAGCAATTTGCGCAACGACCAACCGGTAAACGACCACTCAATCAGGCCACCCAGCATTATTTTGAGACTTTGGCTCAGGTTCAGCAGAAGGCGACCACTTTACCTGAATTTATTGCCGGTGCGGCCCAAGTCACGGCTGATCAGCAACAGGTAGCGGCAGCCAAGACGGCTGTTTTAACGCTGACGGCCAAAGTTAAGCAGCATGAACAGTTACAACAACAATACGATTTATATGCCACAGCGGTGCAGTTAAAATCAGAAATGGCGCAAGCCACGACCCGCGTTTCGGATGCAGACCTCCTGGCTTTACAAGAACAGGTATCTGCCATTAAGCTGCACCAATCAGCCTTAGCAACTTTAAAGCAAGAACAAGTGCCAAAACAAACGCAAAGCCCAGATGTCTTTGCATTTGAAACGACTTTAGCAACAGCACAGCACACGGTGACACAGTTGCAAGATCAACTGGCAGCGCGTGAAAAACTCTTGACAGCTCAACGACAACTCCAGGCACAATTTGACGATGGCGTCCTACCTGAGCCGTTGAGTTCAGCTGAAAAACAGCAATTAACGCGACGTGGGCCGGAATTGATTTGGTTAATGACGAGTTTGGTGGTCGGTGTTTTAGGCTTTTTGGTGGCTAAACCAGCAGTTTTGTTGGCCCTGATACCCGCAGGTCTGGCTTTTTGGCAATATCGGTCACATCAACGGCAAGTAGCGGCAATTTTAGCACGCTATGGCCAATTAACTGGTGATGAAATCTTGGCCATGCAGCGAACCTTACAGCAGCAACCCACGACTAAACAAAAATTATCGACATTAAACATTGCGATTGCTGATCTGCAAACAACGATTATTCGGCAATTAAAACCAGTAGCAGCGCATTTTGATGTGGCCTTGCAAATGAACGATTTACCGCAATCACTCATTGAATTGCAACATCGCTATGAGCAGCAAAAGTTGGCGGTGCAGCATGATTTTATAGCGTTGAGTCAACAACAGCAACAGCGCGTGGACGCCATTGCTTTTCATCAGCAACAACTTGATCAGGCACGGGAGGCCCAGCAAAAGTTATTTGCTCAGTACCAAGTCAACACAATGGCAGACATTGAAACCTTAAAGCAACAGGAATTATCACAAACGCGATTACGACAACGGTATGATGATTTGATGCGTCAAATTCAGCCGGATATGCTGGTGCAACTTGAACAAATTGCAGATCGTGATAGCTTACAGGTACAACTTACGACGTTACAACAACAATTACAGGCCGCTCAGCAACAGCTTTTTGCCTGCCAAGCGCTGTTATCGGATCATCAAGCGCAACAAGCGCATTTGACGAGTAACGACCAATTTATTGCCATGCAACAAGCATTAGCGGACGAAGAGACGGCTTTGATTGACCAATTTGGCGTATATATCGCTGAAAAGTTGACAAGTCAATGGATTACTGAAGCGTTGCAACAGGCTTCTAAAAATCGCTTTCCAAAAATGCAAGCCCTAGCGAGCCAATATTTTGAGCGCTTAACCCAGGGGCGTTATGACGAAATAACATTTACCAAGTCGACATTACTGGTCACCCGCACAGATCAGCAGCAATTTGCAGTGACTGAATTATCCACTGGCACGCAAGAACAACTTTATATTGCGTTAAGACTGGCCTTAAGTCGGGTGATTGCAGATATCGTTTCGGTGCCACTTTTGATTGATGATGGGTTTGTTAATTTTGATCCGCAGCGGCAACAGACCATGCTTGATATGCTACAAGATCTGGCGCAGCAACAACAAATCATTTACTTTACAATGGCTTGGCCAGGCCCAGCAACCGAGAATATGATAAAATTATAACCAAAGAGGTGGCAAATGGTGAAATTACTGACAGCGTATCAAGATACAGAACCAATCGACAATTTTGCGTTAATTAAAAGTGCTGATATGCGATTGACAAAAACAGGTAAACCATACTTAAGCCTGGTTTTTTCTGACCGTTCTGGTGATTTACCTGGTAATTTGTGGGATGTGACGGATGAGCAGATTAACACGTTACTGCCCGGTCAAATTGTGAAATTACAGGGTGTTCGCGGTGCTTATCAGGATAAGCCACAAGTGCAAATTACACACGTGCGATTATCACAAGCAGGCGAACCAGATGATCCAGCTGATTTTATGACACATGCGCCGATTAAAACGGCGGCGATGCAAGAGGAACTCAATGATTTCATTTTGATGATCACCAATCCTACTTGGAATCGTGTGGTTCGCAAGCTCTTTACGACCTATCACGAGGCATTTCTGCAGTTTCCAGCCGCTAAGGTGAATCATCATGCGTTTGCAGGTGGCTTAGCGTATCATGCCTTGTCGATTGCACGTTTAGCTAAAAGTGTTGCGGCACAATATCCACAGCTCAATCAGTCCTTGTTGATTGCCGGGGCCTTATTACATGATTTAGGTAAAGTGATTGAACTTTCTGGTCCAGTGGCGACCCAATATACTTTGGCGGGGAATCTGATTGGGCATATTACGTTGGTGGACGAACAAATTGTGTTGGCTGCGCACGAATTGAAAATTGATCTACAATCGGAAGACATGCTTTTACTGCGGCATGTGGTACTCGCGCACCATGGTTTGTTAGAATATGGTTCACCAGTACGGCCCGCCACGATGACGGCTGAAGTTTTACATCAACTCGATGAGTTGGATGCCAATATTCAGATGATGACGGCTGCTCTAGAGAAGACGCCGGAACATGCTTTCTCGGATCGCATTTTTGGATTAGATAATCGCCGCTTTTATCACGATACGCAGGCATAAAAAAACACGTCACTCAGTGACGTGTTTTTAGTTTACTTTGACTTGTTAGCGGTTAAACCAGCTGTCAAGTAAGCATTCAAAGCATTTTTAAGTTGTGCATCCTTAACGTCAACGTTTTCTTGACGCAAGATCTTACCAATGATAGCTTGTACTTTATCACTGCTCTTTTGATCATTCAAGAAGTTTGTAACAAGTTTGTCAGCGAGCTTAGTCCGCACACTGTTCAAACTAGGCTTCTTTGTCGTCTTGTCCAAACGGATGACGTAATAGCTACCGTTAGTTGCAACAGGGTCAGTGGTATAATCACCAGGATTGGTCAGCTTGAAGGCTGCGTCTTGAATCCCTGCATCAACACTTGTGCTAGTTGAATCAAAGGCAGGGAGTTGACCATTTGACTTTGCATAAGTCTTATCTGTTGTATATTGCTTATAAACAGCGTCCCAACTTTTACCTGACTTCAAATCTTCAATGGCTTTTTTGGCAGAATCTTCGTCCTTCGCCTTAATCAATGAAATGGTGGTTGATTGGTGATAGTCTTTGTAAGCTTGTTCAAGTTGACTCTTTGACACCTTATAGTTGGCTTTTACAGCCGCTGTCATAATCAAATTATTCTTGATATTTGTCTTAAATTGGGCTTCAGTCATATTGTTTGAAGCTAAGACGGTCTTGAAGGCGTCGCCGTATTGTGCCTTTTGGGTATCAAATGCTTGTTGCACGTCAGACTTTGAGACATCACCTCCGTATTTGTTGTCCAATACGGTTGTCACGACCATGTTAGCGAACGCTTGTTGACCAGCTGGTGACTGTTTCAAGTCAGCCAAGAATGACTTTTCCGTAATTTTTCCTGCGTCAGATGTCATCAATGTTTTTGATGAGTTGAGACCAAGATAGATTAGACCACCTGCAAAAATAACAACAAGTAGCCCCCAAATAAATTTGCGCATGAGATGCTTCCTTTTCTGATTAGTATCTTGATTATTTTAACACAAAATTAGGCGTTACGCCTGATACTTTGATAATTCAGCTTTAAGGTGCGCAGTCGTTTCTTGGATGCGGTCAAGATGTGGTTTATTTTTAAAGTTCATCTTATCAATGTCAACTTGGAGATCATCTTGTACCACTTTTAGTTGGGTTAGTTGCATTTTCAGTTGCGCTTCTTGGCGTTTAAACTGTTGGGTTAGACCAAGAATTTTTTGAATTTGGGCGATGAACTGTTTGATGTGATCAATGAAAACCATGGCAGTTACTCCTTTTCAAGGGCTTCAGTAATCGCAGTCGCAATGGCTTGGTAACGCTCTGGCGAGAACTGGCTACTGTTGTCAATCGTTGGGGCCAAGCGTGGTGTGAGGTTATCATCATCGTAGCGGGGAATCAAATGCCAGTGTGAATGCCGGACCGTTTGACCAGCAGACACGCCATTGTTAGACGAAATATTCATCCCCGTAATCTTGGGGTCGCTGGCTTTAATTGCTCGCGCAAGCATCGGCAACTTCAAGAGCACCGCCTTAGCAGTGGCATCATCATAATCAAAAATATCATCAACGTGCTTTTTTGGGACAACGAGTGTATGACCAGGGGTCACTTGAGAAATATCTAGGAATGCTAACACATCGTCGTCTTCATAAACTTTGTAGCTGGGAATCTCACCAGCAATGATTTGATCAAAAATATCCATTGTTTCACTCCATTTCGTTTTGTTATGGCTATTATACCAAATAACCCATGCGCCCTGTTATAATGGAAGCATGGGATTAAAAATTGACAATTTAACCGGTGGTTACGCTGGTAATCAAGTGCTAAAAGACGTATCGTTTGACGTTGCGGACGGTCAAATTGTGGCCTTAATTGGTCTAAATGGGGCGGGCAAATCGACCACAATCAATCATATTATTGGTGAACGCTTGCCGCAATCCGGCAAAATTACGCTCAATGGCGTTGATTTAGTCCAAGACCCGTCAAATTTCAAGTCACAATTAGCTTATATTCCAGAGCAGCCAATCTTATATGACGAATTAACTTTAGGCGAGCATCTTGACTTGATGTTAGCCGCTCATGGCCTTGATAAAGCCGCGGTATGGCCGGAGGTGGTGAATTTATTAGACTTATTTCGACTAACGGATAAATTACATTGGTTGCCGAGTCATTTTTCCAAAGGGATGCGGCAAAAGGTCATGTTGGTCTCAGCCTTCATGTTAAATGCGCCCCTATTATTGGTTGATGAGCCGTTTCTCGGACTTGACACATTGGCACATCGCGATGTGGTACGCTTGATACAAGCGCAAGCGGCAGCTGGGAATAGTGTGTTGATGACGACGCATTTACTCAGTTCAGCGGCCCAGTTCGTGGATGTTTTTGTGGTGCTAGCAGCTGGCGAAGTACGTTTTGTTGGCACGCCACAAGCCTTAGCGGATCAATATCAGCTCACGTTGGCCACACTTGATGACTATTTTGATTTGGCACAAGGAGCGATAGCGCATGGTCATGACTAAGCTATTTGCGACCCGTTGGCAGCAAGCCAATCACATCACAGTGTCATACCTCAAACGGCTGTTTAATGACCATTTTTTGGTTTTTCTGGTGATTGCCTTTGGCGCTGGTGTATTGGGTTATCGCGCCTTACTAACGGATCCGCGTTATGCGCAGTTATGGCAATCACCGTGGTTAGTTGTGCTAGCTGTTTTGTGGCTGGTGATTGGCCTACAATTGGGGACGTTAGTCACGTATTTTAAACCAGCTGATGCCTTATTTTTGATGGGAAATGATCAAGCCCTCATTAAACAGTATTTACCGCGTGCGCTTGCGGTCAGTTATGGTTGGGCGATGATTTGGCAATCGGCGATGATTGGCTTAATTGTGCCACTCCTTTGGCAAATCGCAGGGATGTCAAGTTGGCGGTTAGTGCTGGTCTGGGTCCTAGTTTTGGCGTATAAAGGCAATTTGCTGTTGCTGGCAAGGCAACGTTTATTTTTAAGGACGAGGCAACCAGCACCTGCCTGGCAACGGTGGGGGCAAACGACACTTTATCGCGTGGTAATCCCTGGTATTGGTTTGGGCTTACTGTTGCTCGTACCACAAAAATGGTTGGTCTTGCTTGGTCTGCTGTTGGTGGTGGGATTATGCTTGGCTAGTTATCGACTAATCGCAACACCGACTAAAAAACTAGCTCTAAATTGGCCAGTAGCGATTGCCCAAGCACAGCAGCATGAACAGCGAATATTCCACTTTTATGCTACTTTTGCTGAGATACCTAACCAACCGCGGACGATTAAACGCCGTCGCTATTTGGATGGTGTGATAAAAAGAT
>USIU01000073.1 GCA_900554745.1 uncultured Leuconostoc sp. | reverse complement strand
AAAAAAGTTTAAAAAAGGGGTTTACTTTTCATATAATGGTGCTATAATGCTAAACGTATGACATTTACCTATTTCAATTCTGACTGTCTGAGTGATGCAGTGATTGGGGGAATGCGGTCGTTATGTTTGTTGAAATACAATGTAGCGGATTATGTGGTATGACAAAAGACGTAACGATATCAGATTCAGTACCTTTGGCTGTATGACAACCGGCAACCGTAGTTGAAAGGGTTATAATAGCTATATAGGAGGAGAGAATAAAATGTCAGACGTATTTTACACGAAGTTGCGCTCGATGGTAGGACTTCAAGGTCTACTATCATTGATCTTTGGTCTTTTGATTGTCTTTTGGCCAAACCGTACAGCAGCAGCTGTTACGATTATGGTCGGTGTTGCCTTCATTGCGATTGGTGCAGCCTATGTTGCCGCAATCGGCACACATGATGACGAATCAGCTTGGGCACGTTTGGGAAGCTTCTTGGTTGGTGTGATTTATTTGGTGGCTGGTGTCTTCAGCTTCATCAACTTGTACGCCGCAACAGCTTACCTATTCCTAATCGTTGGTTTGTTGGTTGGTATCACTTGGATCGTTGAAGCTATTGTAACCTTTGCCTCATTGAAGTATTTTGAACGTAAGGGCTGGGCAGTATTTTCAGCATTGATTAGCTTGTTGGCCGGTGTTGTATTGCTATTCTCACCACTTATTGGTGCAGCAATCTTGTGGCTACTACTTGGTTTGGCCATGATCATTGTGGGTGTTGTGAAGATCTTCCAATACTTCACTTGGTCACACCGTCACGCCTAAGCACAACACCTGCCAGTGGTCATAAAAGCTATGCTATAATATCATTATGACAAAAGAAAATTATTTTAAAGTTGGCACAATTGTCAACACCCACGGCATTCGTGGTGAAGTTAAAATCTTAGCGATTACCGATTTTGCTGATGAGCGCTTTAAAAAAGGTGCAACACTACAAGTGGAAACAAAAGATGGCTTTGTCCCATTTCAGGTCAAGTCGTCACGTTTGCACAAGAACATGTGGTTAGTGCTTTTTGAAGGCGTGAACAACATTAACGATATCGAAAAATATAAGACTCATGATGTCTATGTCTATGGCGATGCACGTGAGACACTAGGGGATGATGAATACTATTACGACGAAATAATAGATAGTCGTGTATTCGACCTGGACGGTAATGACATTGGGGTGGTGTCAGAAATTATGACCACTGGCGCAAATGATGTCTGGGTTGTGAAGCGACCGGGGCAAAAAGATGCATTAATTCCAATGATTGATGACGTGGTAAAAAACGTTGATGTCGACAATAAGCGCATCACGATTGACGCGTTGGAAGGATTGTTAGATTAATGCGAATTGATGTCTTAAGTTTATTTCCAGATATGTTTACACCGTTGAAACAATCGATTTTGGGGAAAGCGATTGACAAAGGGGCGTTAGACTTTCACGTGACTGATTTCCGTGATTATACGGAAAACAAGCACAATAATGTTGACGATTATCCTTTTGGCGGTGGTGCGGGGATGCTTTTGATGGCGCAGCCAATCTTTGATGCAATGGCCGCCGTTGAAGCAGCAGCAGGTGATAAGGGGCACGTGGTGTTGCTAGATCCCGCTGGGCGCAAATTTGACCACCATGTGGCAAAAGAATTAGCGCAGAAGGAACATATCACATTTATTGCAGGGCATTATGAAGGCTATGACGAACGCATTCGCGAGCTCGTTGACGATGAAATCTCATTGGGAGATTACGTGTTGACAGGGGGAGAGCTTGGGGCGATGGTCATCATTGATGCCACGGCGCGCTTTTTACCAGATGTCTTAGGTAATAATGTGAGTGCTGAGGAAGACTCATTCCAAGATAATTTGTTGGAATTTCCACAATATACGCGACCTGCTGATTTTCGGGGCCGTAAGGTACCGGAAGTTTTGATGAGTGGGAACCATGCTAAAATTGCCGAATGGCGATTAAAAGAGTCCTTACGCCGGACGTGGTTACGTCGGCCGGATCTCTTAGAGAAGCGACCACTGTCAAAGCAGGAACGCGATCTCTTAGACGATATTAAACATGAATCTGAGTAATCAGATCATGCGATCATGACAAAAAGTCCAAGCCATCGCTTGGACTTTTTCTTTACCCTAAAACGTGATGTCATGACACGTTTTGTATACGAGGACAAACTGTTATGACCAATCACTTGCCAATTGTTGGCAAATCCGCCCTGACCATCTTAAGTAGCACCATCATCGTCTTGCCTTTTATGCTATTAGTTCAGCTTAGTAATGGCCAATCCATGCTGACCGTTTTACCGTTTGTCTTGTTTTATACCTTTCGGATGACAGGTATTTTCTTTATTCGGGGGATTAAAACCCGGCTGGATAGTTTGCGTCTCTTAAAGTTGGCCCTCTATTGTGGGTTACTTGGCTGTGGCTTTGGGATTTTGGGAACGGTGTATTTTCCGAGTTTCATTGTGGCTGGCTTTTTTCTGGGGTTGAGTGGGGCATGGCTACCACCAGCCAATGCAGCGATTGGGCAATATTTGAAAACCCGAGATGCAGTGTTGCGGGGCAATATGGTCGGCTCACTGGTGATGTTGGTATTGCTTGGTGCAGCGTTGTTATTACCTGATGCCGACAAATACCTCGTGTTTTTTGTGATTTATGGGGTAATGTACGGGCTGGCATTGCAAACGCCCAATGTGATGCCGCACTATCAAGTCGAAACGCATGGTCTTGAAGAAACGTCCTATCGGTATTTGATTTTATTTGTGGTGTTCTTTATTTTGTTATTTGGCTTGCGATCCAGTCGATTGTTGGCCGATACGTTGGCCTTTGATGCGGTGATTAATAGTTTTTTCTTGATTGCACTGGTCACCGTCGGGGTGGTCACGTTCTGGCGGCGAAAAGTGCAACGCCACGTGCCAAATCAATTACTGTGGTTAACGTTGATTAATGGGGCGGTCGGGAATTATTTGTTTTTGTTTAGCTCGCTGTATACAGCGGCTTTTTATGGGCATCGCGCAGCCTTTTTCTACTTTTACTTGCCATATGTGCTAGGAACCTTATTAGCGCCAAAGGGGATGACAATGTTGGGAATCGACGTGAAACGACGGTCGCTGGTTGGGATTGTGGTCGGCTTGCTGATCATTTTAGTCACGCCGTTGTTTCCGATTGGCTTGTTCTTGGTTAGTCTCTTTAAGGGAACGTTGAATGGCTGGCTGACCACGCGTTATCAAGCGACCGACCCCATTCCTGAAGATAAGCGGCTCTGGGTCAAGTATACTTTGCAAAATATTGGCAGTATTTTGACTCAGTTTTTGCTGATGGTGTTGGCGTCGGTCATTATTCTTAGAGATGGCCATACGATTCAAGACTTTTTTGTCATGACGACAGCTAGTGCACCGACACCTGAAAGCATTCAAGTGATGCATGGTTGGAATACAGTTGCGACAACGTTAGTGTTGATAGCGATTGTGGTCTATGCGTTAATATTTGCTTATCAAAAGAAAGTCAGTCATTCAAAAAGCGAACGCTCTTGAGCGTTCGCTTTTATGTTGGATTGAAACAAGATATGCGTGGACTGGGACAGCTTGCGCTATAATACTAGCATATAGCTGTGAATGAACGATTGTTTAGTAATTGATGAGGTGAGGATATTGAAGAAGATTAAGCTGGGTAACAGCGAACTGCACGCTTCACGAATTGGGCTTGGCGTGATGCGTATGGGCACGCGAAGTGAGCTTGAAGCGCAACAAACAGTCGAATCGGCGATCGCAAATGGCATTAATTTTTTTGACTCGGCCAATATTTATGGGAATGGTCAATCATCCAGTGCGTTTGGCCGGGCGTTAAAAAATGCTCACGTGGCGCGGGATAGTATTTTAATTCAGTCTAAAGGTGGGATTGTCCGTGGGGATGGCTTCAAAAGAGTGGACTTTTCAAAAGCAAATTTGATCCAGTCGGTAGAAGACGAGCTGAGTCGTATTGGCACGGATTACTTAGATGTCTTTGTGTTGCACCGACCAGATGTCTTGGTGGAACCTGAGGAAGTGGCGGAAGCATTCAACTATTTAGAGCAAAGTGGTAAAGTCCGTTATTTTGGGGTATCAAACCAAAATTCATTAGACATTGAACTTTTAAAGACTGCGGTTCAGCAACCTTTAATTGTCAATCAATTGCAATTCGGGATTATGCACACGGGGATGATTGATCAGCAGATTCATGTCAATATGACCGATGATGCTGCGGTTATGCGTGATGCGGAATTGATGGCGTATAGTCGGATTCAAAATATGACGATCCAAACCTGGTCACCAGTGCAATTTGGCTTTTTTGGTGGCGTGTTTGTGGATAATCCTGATTTTCCAGAATTAAATGCCGAACTCGGTCGCTTGGCAGATCAATATCAAACCAGTAAGAGTGCGATTGCGGTAGCCTGGATTCTACGGCATCCAGCTAACATGCAAGTGATGATTGGGTCAATGAGTGATCAGCATATTCAAGAGATGACTGATGGGGATAACGTCACGTTAACGCGACAAGAGTGGTACGATATTTATCTGGCTGCTGGGAATACATTGCCTTAATAGTTTCTTATCAAAAGAAAGTAGAATTTACAAAATGCGAACCGCTAATGCGTGTTCGCTTTTATTATGCATTAAAAAAGTTATATGAGAAAAAATAGCCTTGCTCAAAACGTAATATGACAAAAAGAAACTTTTGTTTTATAAATGTAATATTGTTGACATTTTCACATGGTATGGTTGGTTATATGCGAGGGTTTGACTCGCAATAGTAATATTAAACTTGTAATAGTAATACAAACTTAGGAGCGGGTATGATTGATTTACATAGTCATCTGCTGCCGGAGATTGATGACGGTTCGGCGTCCATGCGTGCCTCGTTGCGGATGGCACGTGACGCTGTGGCGGAAGGGATAGAAGCGATGTTGATGACGCCCCATCATATGAATGGGCGTTATCGTAATAACAAAGCAGACGTGGTGGCTTTAACAGCTGACTTCCAAGCGATGCTTGATCAAGAAGGGATTCCCTTACAAGTCTTTCCGTCACAAGAAGTCCGGATTAACGGTGAGCTAATTGAAGCGTTAGCAGCAGATGAGATTCTCTTTGCTGATGAAGGGAATCAGTATTTACTCCTGGAATTCCCAGATGATGATGTGCCGACGTATAGTGCAGACATGATTTTTAATCTGATGCAGCGGGGCATTACAGTACAAATTGCGCATCCAGAGCGCAATACCAAGCTGATGGCGCAACCAGAGATTTTGTATCAGCTAGTGGAGCGGGGCGCGATAGCTCAGGTGACGGCCAGTTCATATGTTGGCGCCTTTGGAAAAAAAGTGCAAAGATTTGCCGAGGCAATTGTCTCGCGTAACTTAGGGCATGTGTTTGTCTCAGACGTGCATGATTTGCCCAATCGCACCTATAATATGCAGGCTGCTTTTGCCAAGTTGCGGAAACAGCAGGGCACTGAAATCAGTGACTTATTTGCGTTGAATGCGGAAGCGATTATTGATGGTCGCCCCATTCAGCGTTTATTGCCGGCGCCAATTGTTAAACGTTGGCTACGCAACCGTTTTTAATTAATGAATAAAGGATTAACACACAATGAATAACGTACTTGAGTTACGACAACTATGGGACATTATCCGTAAGCACTTTTTTGCCATTCTTTTTATGGCGATTATTGGTGCGGGTCTTGGTTTCGCCATTGCAGAATTTTTAATTGCACCCACGTATAGCGCTTCAACCAGTATGCTGGTTAATCGTTCTAACGATAATAACAACGCGTCAGTGAACTTGTCTGATCAACAAGCCGATGTCCAAATCATTGAAACTTATAAGAATTTGGTGATTTCGAGCAATGTCTTAGGGGATGCGGCTAAACAATTGAAGCATCCAGAACCAATTGTGGTGCAAGAAGCTAAGCCAGCGGAATATCGGACTTTAGCTGATGGGACTCAGCGCTTGATTAAGCCTGCGCAAGATGAAATCACAAAACCGTCAAAACAAAAGCCTTACAACTTGTCAGTTGATCAATTGAAGAAAATGGTGACGATTTCAAACCAGCAAAACTCACAAGTTTTCTCGATTAATGTAAAGGCTAAAAACGCCGAAGAAGCTGCTGCAGTCGCGAACACGGTCGCTGATGCATTTAAGAATAAAATTGGTGGCTTTATGAAAATCAATAACGTGTCAATTATTGATTCAGCCAAGACCAATAAGACACCAGTGGCACCGAATAAGAAACTCTTTACTTTAGCTGGTCTGGTCTTGCTTGGTGGCTTGACATTCTTAGTCGTATTGGCGAAGGAATTGTCTGATACGACCGTGAAGAGTCCGGATGAAGTTTCGCAACTCTTTGGCTTGACCAATTTGGGTGCTGTTGGCCATAT
>USIU01000072.1 GCA_900554745.1 uncultured Leuconostoc sp. | reverse complement strand
GATTGGCGGGATGTTGTCCGTCGCGAAACGATCCCACACTTATTCATTGCCGGTGGGCAGTCGCCGTTATGGCCAGCAGATCATGCTAAAGTGTTAGCACAAATGACAGCACATGGGCAATACGTCATTCTGCCTGAAGCCGGCCATATCCCGCATATTGAAGATCCAGCAACCTTTAATGACGCCGTTTTGACTTTTCTAAACCGTCTCTAAAAAAGCAACGTCCAACATGGTGGTTGCTTTTTTTGTTGACTAATCAGTCAACAAAAACTATAATCAGGGTATGGGAAGAAAAACAAGTTTTGATCACGATGTCGTGATAGTACAAATGAGTCAAGTGTTTGCGCGCTTTGGTTACGCAGGGACTGCATTGGATGATTTAGTGGCCGCAACGGGTGTCTTACGAGGTAGCCTGTATCGTGCATTTGGCAGTAAACAGGGGATGTTTATTGCGTGTCTGACAGCAGGTTTAGCCAATCAGCCACAATCAGAATTAACTTGGCGTTTGATTTTAGTCGCATTATTAGAATTAACTCAAACAAGCACAGCCGTGCGGACGTTGATCCAAGACTGGTATCGCGAACAAGAGGCGACAACAGTTCTCGCACAGTTAGGGCAACAACTATTGAATCAAAGTGGGATTTTAAAGGAGGCATTACGAGATGGAAAACACAGTTGAATTAACCCCGGATATGTTGGTCGTGACCCCAATTGGCCTTACAAAGATTGCTGCGTTAAAAGAGACAGTTCGTGTCCCCAAGGCACATGTTGTCGGCGCTTCGATTGATGCGGGCATCCTAAAGGAAAAGAAAGGGCTACGGATGCCTGGTACGGCAATTCCAGGTTATTGGGCCGGGACTTTTCGTAAAGCAGGGGAAGAGACGTTCTTTAATATTAAACAAACCAGTACACCAGTTGTAATTCAGCTCAAAGCGTCGCGTTACACGCGCCTTGTGATTGGTGTCGTACAACCACGTGAGTTGGTTGATCAAATTAACAATTGGGTGGCAACAAAAAAGGATTAGCTGAGATGCTAATCCTTTTTGCTTAGACAATTAGTTCTGCATTGATAGATAAAAAAATCAGCCGCTAGCGGCTGATTAGGTTTAAAAGCGTGATTGGTGTGCTGCGATGCTGCGACGAATAGCTTGCTTTGACACTTCTTCGTGTTGTGCTTCAGCTTCTTCGGCTGGCTTGATAACTGTTTGGCGATACCCAAGTGCAGAAGCAGCAGCAACAAGGGCTGATCCAATAATACCAACGATAACGCCTGACTTAAATGACTTCATAATCCCTCTCTTTTCTTACGTTTTTCTAAAGTCTATTATCAACTATTTTGCCTTATTTGTAAATGAATTTAGTATAATAAAAATTATGACAAAACAAACACAAATTATTGCGCATCGTGGGTATCGCGCGGTGGCCCCTGAAAATACACTACCAGCCTTTGAAGCAGCTTTAGCCTATGATATTGATATGCTTGAGATGGATTTGCACCGGACAAAAGATGGCCATCTTGTGGTGATACATGATGAAACGGTTGATCGCACGACTAACGGTACTGGTTTGGTCAAGGATTTGACGTTAGCTGAAATAAAAGCATTGGATGCTGGGCAATATAAAGACCCTAAAATGCCTGGTGTGACAGTGCCAACCTTTGCGGAATTTTTAAGATTTTTGCAAGATCAGCACTTTGCTAAAACCTTATTGATTGAAATTAAGACAGATCACCAGGACTATCCAGGGATTGAAGCTGAAATTTTAGCAATGGTGGCTGAGTTTAAGCCGGCATATCCCATTATTTACCAAAGTTTTAATTTAGAGACTTTAAAGACACTGCGGCGATTGGCACCAACGACTGACATCGCAGCGTTAGCAGTATGGGGCGGTTACAAAGTATACTGGTTAAAGTGGCGTGGGGTCTTTGACTATGTCCATGTGGATATGCGCATTTTGAAGCATAAACCAAAGCTTTTCTGGCGCTCAAATTGGCATACCCGTGTTTGGACCGTGGATAACGAATCCGATATGCGCCGAGTATTTAAAGCTGGGTTACGTGGTTTGATTACCAATAATGTGGCGCTGGCGACGCGAATTCGTCAAGAAATACAAGGAGGGCAGCATGACTAAAATAGTCGTAATTGCGGGACCAACAGCTTCTGGTAAAAGTGATTTGGCCATCAAAATGGCGCAACAATTTAATGGCGAAATTATTTCTGCTGACGCCATGCAAATATATCGCACCTTAGACATTGGCACAGCGAAGGTGAGTCCAGCAGAGCAACAATTGGTGCCGCATCATTTAATTGACATTGTGGAGATGACGGACGCCTTTTCAGTGGCAGATTTCGTAGCGCGTGCGGATGCGGCGATTGCCGATATTGTTTCACGGGGTAAATTACCCATTATTGCTGGCGGAACCGGCTTTTATGTGAAGGCCCTACTTGGCGCACAACCACTAGAGTATGTGGCCAGTGATGCGACAGAAGTTGCTGCCTTGCAAACTGAGGCATTATCTAACTTAGTGGCGACTTTGCGGGCATTAGATCCAGCATTGGCTGAACGGGTTGATTTAAATAACAAACAACGCGTCATCCGAGCCATCCAAATTGCGCGCCATGGGAAACATGACACGCCGCCAGCACGGCCAACTTATGATGCCTTTATTGTGGGGCTAGATTGGCCACGTGAAGTTTTGTATGATCGAATTAACACCCGCGCAGCGCAAATGTTAACGGCGGGCTTGCTGGATGAGGCAAGCCGCATTTTAGCAGCGGGTGGTGAAGCTATTCAAGCTGGGAAAGCCATTGGGTATAAAGAATTTTTCCCGTATTTAACTGGGGATGTCACGCTTGCTGAAGCGACTGCACAAATGCAACAGGATTCACGTCGTTACGCCAAACGGCAATTAACTTATTTGCGACATCAAATTCCTGGCTTGATTTGGTTATCAGGGCAGGACGCTGCCACCACGTTGTCAACGCAGCTAACCTCATGGTTGGCGCCAACGATCTAAAAATACCACCCCGTATGGGGTGGTATTTTTAGGCTTCCAGTTGTGCTTGTTGCAACTGGAGAGATTGTGCCTGATTAATTTCACTATAGAGGGTTGTCGCGAGCGCAACGGGGATTTTATCATCGGCAACCTGCTGCTGGACAAACGTGTATTCTGCCTGGAACGCTTGAATATACCACTTACTGTCAACGGGTGGCTGACGCGTATCATAATCGCGTCGTACACGGGCAAAATAGTGGTTAAACTCACGACGCACGAGGTCAACGTCATGGGTATCTTGTTTTTGATCAACGCGTTCACGTAGAATATCATCCAAATGTGTATTCACAGCGTTATCGACCGCGTCGTTTAAGGCCAGTAAATCCGTCATGAGTGCCTGCCAGGCGGCTTTTTGCGGGTTAGCGGTTGTCGGCTGAGTAGCTGGCTGTGTTTTGAAATACTGCGTTTGTAACCGATGCCATTGCCATTGGCGTACAAGTTGACGTAATCGCCGACTAATGAAGTGGCCTAATTTTGACCAACCATGTGTATTGTTACCATGATGTTGCATTAGCAGAGTCATAATTTTCTGGTAGGCTAAAACGACATTGTCAGGATAGGCCGTGATGACTGGTTGACTTTGGAGATAGTCAGCCATAAAGTCTTGTGTTTGGGTAAACAAGGTTTGATAGGCGGCCGTTACTGTCTGCTTATCTTCGGTGGTTTGCCAACCCTTTTGTGTTTGGAGATAGTTTGTCACGGTTTCGCGAGCTTGCTGATTAGGCATTTGTTGTCTCAGTTGCAAAATGGCAAAATCAACCATAGCATTCCGTGTCGCTGTGAGTTGTTGTGGTGTGTAGGTCACTTGCTTTTTCGGCAACATCACTGGTAATGCGATCGCCGAGATGATCATGCTGAGTAAAATCACGATGGTCGCCACAATAATGAGTTGTTCTCTAAAAGGGAAAGGTTGTTGCCCAATCATATGCGGTAGGGAGAAGGCCATCGCCAAAGTCACCGTACCGTGCACGCCACTTGTGGCAAAAACACGGGCGTTAAAGGTGTGTGTTTTGGTATGTTGTGGCCCAAAAAAATCTTTTGCATCGCCTTGCTTTTGATATTTTGCCCAGAAAAAACGAACCGCAAACATTAACAAGTATATTAAAATGGCTAAACCAACGAGTTGTAGGGTAGCAACAAAACCAATGGCTTGGATTTCTTGCCAAACCGTTGGCAAAGCAATACCTAATAGCAAAAAGACAACGGCATTGAGCAAAGTGGCAATCATTTGCCAAATTGTGGTCTGCGTTAATTGCACGTTAGTTGATGTTAGCTTGAGCTTCCGTGATTCCCAATTATGGACAATACCCGTTGCCACAACTGCTAAAATACCGGATGTTTGGGCACTTTCAGCTAATAGATAAATCGCAAAAGGGGTTAGGAGGCTAATGGTGATGACCGTTGTGTCCGGGTTGAGGGTGCGAAAGGTAATGTTACTCCGAATCCACACAATTGCAAAGCCACCAATAATCCCGATAATGACGCCACCACCGGCGACAAAAACAAAGTGAGCGAGGCCCTCAAGTAAGGATAAATGACCACTTTTTAAAACGGATAAGGCCAAGTCTAAGATGACCAGACCGGTGGCATCATTGAAGAGTGACTCAAGTTCTAAGGCATTGTTAACGCCTGCAGGCATTTCTGTCCCTGCGGTGAGCGATTTCACGGCCACAGCGTCTGTTGGGACAACAATAGCCGCTAAGGCAATTGCTAACGCTAAAGGCCAAGCCGATTCAATCCAGCTGGATAAGAAACCGACGGCTATGGCAGAAACGGCGGCTAAGAGAACGGACAGGGTGAAAATCATGCGAAAACGTTTTTTAATGACAGCAAAGGATTGTTGTTGGCCATCTAGAAACATCAGTGGCGCAATCACCACCAGCATAAAAAACTCTGGTTCCAGTTCAAAATTGTGAAAGGTTGGTGTCAGGGATAAACCAATCCCCACCAAAATAAAAATAAATGTTTCTGGTACTTTGGGAATAAATTGTTTGATCATATTGGTACTGATAATGCCAATCAGTAGCAGTGATACCACGGTTAATGTCGTCATTTGCTCTCTCCAAGGTTTTAAACTAGTCAAAGGTTGATGTTGTATGATAAAAAACGTGCAAATTGGGGAATTGGCACGTTTCACAGGTTAACTTTCCGGATTAGGGGTCGTTAAGGCATTATTATGGATATAACTCCGAAAAGTTTTAAAGGTGTCAGCAAACAAATCTTCTGGTTCGATACTTAACATGTCTTTTGGGAAAAAGAAACGTTGATCTAATGAGGCTTGTCCTTTGATTGCCGCAACAAGTGGGGATAACTCTGACAATTCTCGGTGCGAGCCGTCATCTAAAATAAACTCAATTTGCGTCCGTGGCTTTGCCACATTTGGCTTGTAATCATCATATGGTAGATCATAGGCATCATTTCTTGCTGTGTAATAAACTGGATTGTAACCCGTTAGGGCCACAAGTTGTTCCAATTCTTCTAACAAGGGTGCCGTCTTATCGTCAATGACAATCGACTTGAGTGGTCGGCGATCAAGGAAGCGACGGGATAAATCAGATAAGATTTTATCAGGATGGTCACGCCACATCGCAATGTAAGCCATAAAGACATGGTCGTCTAGGCGTAAATAATCTTCGGTAGACAACTGTTCACCGTTAAATAATGGGGTGAGTAGGGGACCAAACGTACTCGTGTTTTGACTGGATTCGCTACGGTAAAGTTCTTGCGCACGCCGAAGCAAATGTTCCAACAAGACTTCCATTCCACGTGATACCGGATGAAAATAGACTTGTAAGTACATTTGATAACGGCTCACGACATAATCCTCCACGGCATGCATCCCAGCGATATCAAAGCCAATCCCAGTGGGCGTTGGCTTCATCGTGCGTAAAATACGATCAATATCAAATTCGCCATATTTTGTCCCCGTATAATAAGCATCGCGTAGGAGATAATCCATACGATCGACGTCCAGTTGGCTTGAAATCAGTTGGACGACTTGGGGATTATGATAGGTTTTTGCGATGACACTGGCGACTTTATTGGGGAAATCAGGGGAAACACTTGCCAAAACGGCATGAATTTCGCTGTCACCCGTAATAATAGCTTGTGTCATGGCTTCATGATCGGTATCAAAGAGATGCTCGAAAGTATGCGAGAAGGCCCCGTGACCGATATCGTGCAGTAGTGCAGCTGATAGCGTCACGAGCCGTTCGTTAGTATCCCAGAGACCGTCATCTGGCGAAGTCGATGCATAATATTGCTCAAAATGCTCCGTGATGCGACGGGCGATTTCATAGGCACCTACCGAATGTCCAAAACGGGAATGTTCGGCGCCGTGAAAAACAGCACTGGTAATCCCCAGTTGTTGAATACGGCGCAACCGTTGAAATTCAGTCGTATTAATGAGATCAAGGATCACACGATCTTGAATGTGAATGAATTTGTGGATCGGGTCCCGAAGGACCTTCTCGTTGTGTAATTTATCTGTTAACATCATTTGTCCCTTTTGACCTTTCTTATATTATAATAGATAATTAACGAAATGAATGAAAAATGTCGGCGGATTATCAGATGTGTCAC
>USIU01000071.1 GCA_900554745.1 uncultured Leuconostoc sp. | reverse complement strand
CCGTTTCAATGAATTCTTTTGTTAATTGTTCTTTTGGTTGGGCAAAGATATCTAGCAGTGAACCACGTTCAATAATTTCACCATTTTGCATGACCGCGACTTTATTGGCGATTTCTTTGACGGCCTGCATTTCGTGGGTGATGAGCACAATTGTCAAACCAAATTCTTGGTTGAGCTTTTTGAGCAAGGCCAAAATTTGATTCGTTGTCTTGGGATCCAGTGCCGAAGTGGCTTCATCGGAAATTAAAATTTCAGGGTCGTTGGCCAAAGCGCGGGCGATGGCGACACGTTGCTTTTGACCACCAGACAATTGTGAGGGATACTGTTGGGCGCGATCTGATAAGTCAACCAATTCAAGGAGATCAGCCACTTTTTTGGCTTTTTCTTTTTCAGATAGTGGACTGTGTTGGAGGGCAAAAGCCACGTTTTCTGTCACGGTGCGTTCATTAAGCAAATTGAAATGTTGGAAAATCATGCCAATTTTGCGTCGGCGATCACGGAGCTTTTTGCTGGGAATGCGGGTGATTTGGCCGGTTTCAGGGTCACTTTGAAAGAAAACTTCGCCATTGACGACAACTGAACCGCTGGTTGGTTCTTGGAGAAGGTTAATGACGCGCACTAAGGTTGATTTCCCAGCGCCCGAATACCCAACAATGCCGTAAACATCCCCCCGTTCAACATGGACAGAGACGTTGTTTACCGCAGTAATCGTCCGTTTTTTTTGATGGAAAGCGACAGTAATATTGTCTAATGCAATAATGGGATGACTCATTCATTTACTCCTTTAGTTGCGATGCTTGATAACTTTTAATTAGCGCTTTCACGGCATCAATATGTTGGTCATAATCAACCAAACGAATATGCTCGTTTGGTGCATGGTCGAGGTTGTTAGCATAACCGACGCCGAGGCTGGCAATTGGGGCCTGCAAAGCCGCATAAATTGTTGCCATTGGCCCAGTGCCAGGTGAAGTGGGCATGACCACGGGCGCGACTTGATAGTAGGCTTTGGCTACTGAGATGACCCGTTGGATTTCTGGGTCAGACATATCACTGCGATAACCAGCTAAGCCCAGCGTTTGGGTAACGGTAATATCTGAAAGCCCTTGCGCAGCTAAATGGTCCGCAATGCGTTGTAGCGTGGTATCTGGTGACATATTTGGCACCAAACGGGCTTCTAACTTAGCCGTCGCGGTGGCGGGTAAGACCGTTTTAACCCCTTTATCATTATACCCTGAGATAATGCCTTGGACATTAAGGGTTGGTTGGAAATACAAGGTTTCTTTTAAATCATGGCCGTTGCGGTCTGTATAAAGCGGTACTTTTAGGCCGTGTTGGGCCACTAAATCTTCTCGTGTGAGCGGTAGTTGGCCAACTAAAGCTTTTTCGCGTGCATTGGGTGCGATGACCTCATCATAAAAATGCGGTACGGCAATATTACCGTGTTGGTCAAATAAGGTGGCAATGGCTTGGGATAAACGAATTGGGGCTGAGTCAACAACAGCCGACAATGACGAGTGTAAGTCACTATCTGCTGTGTTAGCGGTTAAGTCAAAGGTCACAATGCCCTTATTCCCGCCATAAATTTCGACAATCTCATCTGCATTTTTGCCACCAGATTCCCAAAGTACCAAATCGGCCTGGATGCCGTTGGCATGTTTTGCCAAATATTCTGGTAAGTATTGTGAGGCGGTTTCTTCAGCGCCTTCGACAATAAAGACGATATTAACCGGTAAGGCTTGGTTATTTTCCGCTAAATATTCGGCCACCGCTGCTAAGCGGGCGGTTAAATTACCTTTGTCATCGTCCACCCCGCGACCATACAGCTTACCATCGCGGCATGAGAGTGTCCAAGGGTCAGTTGTCCACAGGTCAAGTGGTTCAGCGGGTTGGACATCATAGTGATTATAAATCACGAGTGTCTTGGCATCGGGCAGGTCACTCGTGAATTCAGCTAACACAAAGGGGGCAAAATAGGTATCATCGTAGGTCACCTTGGCGCCCAGTTGGCGAAAAGCGTTGGCAATCTTGGTCGCAGCTTCAGGTAGTGATGCTGCTTGCGCAGAAACGCTTGGCGTGGCGACTAGTTCTTCAAGTAAAGTGAGGTAGTCTTGTCGAATTGTCATCTGTTTTCTCCCGTTAAACCTATGTACCTGTAAGCAAGCTTACAGATGGTGATGCATCATACTTATTTCTTGTAATCCCAGACCGTGATTTCAGCATCGCCGTAGAACTTTTTAACCAAGGCTTTCGTCTTGTCCGTTTGCAATGACTTCACCACGTCTTTGAACACTTGGTTGTCTTTATCTTTTTTGTTGGCCGCAATAAAGTTAAAGTATTGTTCTGAGTTTTTGTTGAGACTTTCGACAAAAATTGCTGAATTAATGTCCAAGTGTGCTGACTTGGCATAGTTGGTGTTGACGACCGCAGCGCCAACCTTAGGATCTTTTAGGGATGCCGCTGTTTGTGAACCATCGACTGGCGTGATTTTCAAATGTTTTGGATTTGAAATAATATCCTTTGGCGTGGCTTGGGTCGTGTCCTTGAGTTTGATGAGACCAGCATCGGCCAACAAATGGAGACCGCGGTTTTCATTTGTTGGATCGTTAGCAATCGTGATTTGGTCACCGTCTTGAATATCACTGACTTGCTTGTACTTATCTGAGTAAATACGGAGTGGTGTCGTCCAAGTATCACCAATTGACACGATATCAGTTTTATATTGCTTGTTCCAGTTTGCCAAGAATGGGTAGTTTTGGAAAGCGTTCAAGTCGACTTCACCAGCAGCCAGAGCCTTGTTTGGTTGAAGATAATCGGTGAACTTCTTGGTTTTTAAGGTGATACCATATTTCTTTTTGGCGGTTTCACTAACCGATTGCCAAATTTCGTCTTCATTTTTGTCACCGGCCATGACACCGATTGTGACGGTTTTGTTGGCCGCTTCTTTATTGTGACCACCAAAACTAAAGTAAGCACCTACGGCAATAACTGCGACGGCAGCGCCGCCAATAATCCAATTCTTCTTTTGACTCATGTGACAATCTCCTTTATAACGGGGGTGGGTGGTTAGCGAATCATTCGCTGATCTGAACGTATCATGCCAAGTGATGCGACGCTCAGATCAGCCAACCAATCGTTGCTGATCAAACTTTACTTCGAGAAATCTTTTCCCCAAGCGGCGAGTTCGGCGCCATCATAAACCTTATCAATGACCGTCTTTGTGGCTTGTGTTTGGTAAGCCTTCACAACATCTTTGAGCACTTGTTTGTTCTTGTCTTTTGCGTTAACAGCAATAATGTTGACCCATTGGTGAGAATCTTTGTTAATCGGTTCAACGAAAATCGCTTTCTTATAATCAAGGCCAGCAGTATCAGCGTAAGTCCCGTTGACAACGGCGCCTTGGACATCGGATAAGGCGCGTGCCGTTTGGTCAGCGGCTAATTCCTTGATTTTTAAATCTTTCGGATTCTTAGTGATGTCCTTAACGGTAGCGGTTTTTAGCCCCGGCTTCAAATCAATGAGGCCCGCTGCTTTTAAGACATAGAGGGCACGACTTTCATTTGACGCATCGTTTGGAATGGCAATGGTGTCACCAGCTTTGAAATCCGAAACGTTCTTGTAAGTATTACTATACAAACGGATCGGTGAAATGACCGTATCACCGAGTGCCACAATTTTGTTACCAGTTGCCTTATTAGAAGCATCTAGGAAGGCATAATGCTGAAAGGCGTTTACATCAATATCGCCGTTGGCAAGTGCTTTGTTCGGTTGGTTATAATCGGAAAATTCTTTGAATTTCAAGGTAATGCCGTAGTCCTTTTTGGCGGTTTTTGCGACCGATTGCCAAATTTGACTATCTTGCTTAGAGCCTGACATAATCCCGACAGTGACCGTTTTGTCGTTTGTTTGTTGGGCAGGCTTGCCAAAACTTGCATAGCCGATACCACCAATGGCGACAATCGCGGCGCCACCAATTAACCAATTTTTAACTTTACTCATGTGTTATTCTCCCAAATGTTGTCCTGTATGATGTGATTTTAGAAATGATTAGTCCGTTTAACAGGGACAAAAAAACCGCCTCTGTATACCTAAATACAGAAGCGGCTTAAAAAGCGCGTTACCATTCTGAGTTGTCGGTCAATATTACTATTGACTTGCTCACTAACCATCGGGCATCGGGAGATGATCCTAGCCGAATGGTGTGCCCAGTAACGAGGGCCAAACCGTTGCCAGCTAAATGGTAAACCAATTCGCCGACACCAATCACAGGTCATTTTCACAATCTCACGCACGCTAATTTTCATCAACCATTAGCTTTCTGGGCTTTGCTCAATTGCTACTTTTCTGTTCAACTTGTTTATTTCTAAAATCGTTAAGTTTTATAATACGCACTGGTTTAATATTTGTCAACACCTTTTTTGGAAAAATCAAAAAGTAATGTGAAAATCGTGAGTAAAATCACGCTTGAACCAATGAGGGTGTAATGATCAAAGAGGTATACAAAGCATGTCGAGACAAACGCCCCAACCAAAAAGGCTAAGACAATGAGGGCAAACAACCAGGCATCGTGGCGGGCTTGCTGGTCTTTGGTATAAAAGAAAGTCATCAGATTTGCGCCAACATTGCGGAGGTTACCCGTCGACATCACGCTGGTAAAAGGCAGGCCTTTAACTTTGGGAAAGGCATCTAATTGGATGGCTAAAAAGAAGGAAAGCAGGGTGATATAGAGGGTACTTGAAATATAAGGACTTAGACAGACGACGAGTAACACGCCAAAAGTTTCTACCAGGAGGCTGTGTTGTTGCTGAGAAAGTTTACCAATCTTAAATTCCCGTTTAAGAATGCCATTAAAAGCTGCCCCCAAGACGAAAAAGATGATGGGCAAAATAAAGCTTTGTGCGGCTGAGAATTGGCCCTTAGCGAGCAAGAAACCAGCTTGAATGATATTGCCCGTTTGTAAGCTGGCAAACCGTTCGCCATGATATTGAAAGGTATAGGCATCGACAAAGCCAGAATTGGCTGCTAAGAGGAGTGCGATATAAAGACGTTCATGAATCGGATGGGTCGGTTTTTTTGACATAAAATAAAGCGGCACGCAAGTCTAGTTGTCAATGACAGCTAACGTTGCGTGCATCCTTCCAGTGATTTTTATCATTTTATTTTACGCTATTTTCAAGGTAAAATAAATTAAAATCTGTCTCATGAATATGGTGGCTAACTTGCTTCGTAAGGGCGCCTTTGTTAGAATAAAAGTATAATCATTCCTGAGGGAGTAACTGGCGGATTTTCCGCGATAATACCGTCAAAGCGAGTAAGGTGAAAGATCTTACTTATATCGAACAAAGTGTTCCGGTATTGTCTTAAATGGTGAGACTCATGTAAACAACCGGTGCCAACGCATTGTGTTGTTTACATGGGTCTTCTTTTTTTAAAGTGAGACGCAGGGATGAAGGCACAAAGCCTAGGAGGAGAAATATGGCAGATAAGCCACTATATAACCAAGATGTGACGACCGTCATTGCTGAGTTGAAAACAGATGGACAGCGAGGACTAAGTACACAAGAGGCAGCCAGACGTTTAGCTGAAAATGGGCCGAACCAATTAAAGGAAGCAACGAGCACATCCTTGCTTCAAAAGTTTATCAATCAATTTAAAGATTTGATGATTGCGATTTTGCTCATTGCGGCAATTGTTGCCGGCTTTACTGGTGAAATTGTCGATGCCACTTTCATTTTGGCCATTGTGATTATTAACGCTGTTTTCGGGGTTTTTCAGGAAGCCAAGGCGGAAGATGCGATTAATGCGTTAAAAGAAATGTCAACGCCCAATGCGAATGTGATTCGTGATGGGAAAGACATGTCAGTGAAGTCAACGGATCTCGTGGTGGGTGATCTGGTGCGTTTGGAAGCTGGCGATATTGTACCAGCTGATTTGCGCTTGATGGAATCTGCTTCATTACAGATCGAAGAAGCGTCACTGACTGGTGAATCGGTCCCGGTTGATAAGGTTGCAGAGACTTTAACGGCGACTGATTTGCCATTAGGCGACCGTAAAAACCTTGCGTTTATGAATACCAACGTGACCTATGGTCGTGGTGTGGGTGTGGTCGTGCATACTGGGATGCAGACTGAAATTGGACATATTGCCGGCATGTTAGATGCTGCTGCTGAAACGCGCACACCTTTGCAAGATAATCTGGTCCAACTTGGACGTGTCTTGACTTATTTGATTTTGGCGATTGCGGCCATCACGTTTGTGGTTGGTTTGATGCGTGGTAAAGAAACGATTCTGAACATGCTGTTGACGTCAATTTCACTGGCAGTGGCTGCGATTCCTGAAGGTTTGCCAGCTATTGTGACGATTACCTTGGCGCTGGGCACAACACGAATGGCTACACGTCAAGCCTTGATTCGTAAGTTGCCAGCGGTTGAAACGCTGGGTTCAACCGATATCATTGGTTCTGATAAAACAGGGACGTTAACGCAAAACAAAATGACGGTTGAAAAGTTAGTCGTTAATACTGAAATTTCCGATGCGGCAACGACAGCGGAATTGACAGGGACTTACGCACGATTAGCTGATATTATGGCGTTAAATAACGATACCAAGCGTACGGATAATGGTTATGTAGGTGATCCAACGGAAACGGCGTTAATTGCCTTTA
>USIU01000070.1 GCA_900554745.1 uncultured Leuconostoc sp. | reverse complement strand
TTGCCACAATCACCACAATTGTTTAAGCAATTGTTAATGGGTGCTGGCTTTGATCGCTATTTCCAAATTGCGCGGGCTTTCCGTGATGAAGATTTGCGTGGTGATCGTCAACCTGAATTTACCCAAATGGATTTGGAAACGTCATTTATGTCAGCTGACGAAATCCGTGCTTTAGTTAATGACTGGGTGAAGACGATGATGCATGATGTCATCGGTTATGATCTAGACACTGCAAAAATTCAAACACTGACTTGGGAAGAAGCAATGACACGCTTTGGAACAGACAAGCCTGATTTGCGTATTCCTTACGAACTTAAGGACTTGTCTGAAACGGTCAAGGATTCTGAATTTGGTGTCTTTGCCAATGCCGTTAAAGATGGTGGCGTTGTTAAGGCAATTGCAGTACCTGGTGGGGCAGCACATTACTCACGTAAGGATATTGACAAGTTTGCCCAATATATCGAACGTTTTGGCGCCAAGGGCCTTGCTTGGTTAAAGGTCACAGCCGATGGTATTTCTGGCCCAATTGCGAAGTTCTTCCCTGAAGCCGATGCGTTGCTTGCAGCCACGGGCGCCAAAGAAGGCGACTTGTTGTTGTTTGGTGCTGGCCGTGCGGATGTGGTTGCTGCAACTTTGGATTACTTGCGTCGCCAAACTGCTCAAGATTTGGATTTGACTGACCACGAAAACCCTTGGGCCTTTGCCTGGATCGTGGATTGGCCATTGTTTGAATATTCTGAAGAATTTGATCGTTGGATTGCCGCACATCACCCCTTCACCATGCCAAATGAGGCAGATTTGCACTATCTTGATGAGGGTGAAGATCCGCACCAAGCGCATGCACAAAGCTACGACTTGGTCTTAAATGGCTACGAACTCGGCTCAGGGTCAATCCGTATTCATCGTATGGATATCCAAGAAAAGATGCTTAAGGCACTCGGCTTTACACCAGAAGCAGCGCATGAAGCCTTTGGCTTCTTGCTAGAAGGCATGGAATATGGCTTCCCACCAATGGGCGGGATTGCCCTTGGCTTGGATCGTTTGGCTATGTTATTGGCCGGACAAGATAACATTCGTGAAGTGATTGCTTTCCCTAAGAATTCACGGGCCACTGAACCAATGACTGAAGCGCCAACGCGGGTGGACGGTAAGCAATTGAATGACCTTGGTTTAATTGTGCCTGATGCCGATTAAATGCTAAAACGCGGGTCAGCCTAGCAAAATTAAGCAATCTGGTTGCTGCAGGTTGCACTATCAGAGCAATTGAATAACCCAGTCTTAAATTTTGTTAGCACGACTCAAAAAGCACGCCAAACGTCCAAAATCGTTTGGCGTGCTTTTGATTAGCGACAATTTTTGCGCATTTTAAGGGTTAATGAGACCAGATAATTGATTGATAAGGTTGCAAGTGCATAGTTGGTGATAGTTCTGGCACAGGATTACTGGTTGCTAGCAATGGCTGCCAGGCTTTATCGCATAGTTGTTCGGGTAGGGTAATGGTTTGCGGAGCATCTGACAGGTTGATGACAATTAAGCGTTGACTAACTGTTGTATTTCGGGTAAACACTAAAATCTTAGTTTTTTCTAGCGCGATTAACTGGAAATCACCTAATTTTAAGGTGTCATCATGTCGACGGAGATGAATCAAACGCCGATAATAATTCAGGATTGAATCAGGATCTGCTCGACTTTCTTGGTAATTGCGCGTTGTCGTGTTAGGATTAGTCACTAACCAGGTCTTGTTAGCATCTGTTGCATTGTCGGAAAAGCCGAATGTCGTCCATTGCATCGGGGTTCGCGCATTGTCACGTGACCAACTTGTGGCTTTTTTTAAAGCTAAATCGGTTGGCATACCAGTCGCCTTTAAGCGTTGAAAAGCATGATAAGTTGGTGGATCGTCAATTTGATCTGGTGAGGTAAAGGGCATATTAGTCATGCCTAATTCCTCCCCTTGATAAATAAACGGGGTGCCGCGTAGTGTGAGTAACAACGTTGCCAAACTTTTCGCTGCCAAAGGCTGGTTATCCCCGTAAACAGTCAGGGATCTCGGCTGATCATGATTTTCCAGATATAGCCCTAACCAGCCCTGTGAATTGAGTTGTTTTGACCACGTTGTCAAGCTAGACAGTAAATGATGAATGTCAGCGCGCGGTGGGACTTCTGATTGACGAGCTTGATGTTCTAATTCAAAAATCATGTCAATGAACCCCTCTGGTCCCGTCCAATTTCTAGCAGTGTCAGCATGTACACCACCAGCTTCACCAACAGTCATCAAATGCAGGGATTGAAACGCATCATGCAAACGGATTAAAAATTTTTCGATCCCGGGATTATTCGCAAAAATATCAAATTGCTGGTCACCAGTGGGTTGTGGTGTCTCAAATGAAACTTTTTTAAGGTGACTGAGCGCATCCAAACGAAAACCATCAATATTTTGCTCAGACCACCAAGTGATCATGTTGAGCATTTCGGTTTGTACAGATGGATTTTCCCAATTTAAGTCCGGTTGTTCTGGCGCAAATAAGTGGAAATACCATTCGTCAGTGGCCTGATTATAGGTCCACACACTTTCGCCGGTAAAATTAGTCCAATTGTTTGGTGGCTGGTGATCATGATTTGGTTGCCAAATATAAAAATCGTGGTAAGGATTAGTCCGGCTGGTTTTGGCTGCTTTGAACCACGCATGCTGATTTGATGTATGGTTGACCACTAAATCCATTATGACACGAATATCTTGTTTGTGAGCTGCGGCAATCAGCGTTTTAAAATCAGATAATGTCCCATACTCCGGGGCGATATTTTGAAAATCAGCAATGTCGTAACCGTTATCGACATTTGGTGACGTGTAAATTGGATTGAGCCAAATAAAATCAATACCCAGCCATTTAAGATAGGGTAGGCGCTGAATAATCCCCTGCAAATCGCCGATACCATCATGATTGGTATCCTGAAATGCGCGTGGATAAATTTGATAGCCAATCGCTGATTGCCACCATGGTGGCGTCTGTTTTGTCATCAAGAAATGCCTCCTAATTTACACTTTTGTCGAGACCTGTACCACAAAGGCTTCGTAAGGTTGCAGCGTTTTATGCTGCAAAGTGGTTGGGGCGTCATAATTTGCAATGATGACGGCTTCGATGTGATCTGCACTTGTGAACGTATTGGGTTGATGACTGAAATTAGTCACAACCAACCAAGTGAGATCTTGATAGTGTCGGTAATAAGCAAAGACTTGATCGGCTGTATCAATAAGTTCAAAATCGCCATAAACCACGATGTCATGTTGATGTCTCAGTGTAATTAATTTTTGATACGTGTAGAAAATACTGTTGGGATCAGCCAAAGCGGCTTCAACATTAATATCAGGGTAATTGTCATTGACCTCAAGCCATGGCTCAACCTCAGAGAAGCCACCATGACGGCTATTGCGCCAAGGGATAGGGCGTCGCGCATTATCACGACCTTTATGATTAATTTGATCAAGAATGACCTCAGTAGATAGACGGCCAGCTTTGCGTGCATCGTGGTAATAGTTTAATGATTCAATATCGCGTAACGCTGAAATATCCTTGACGGGTGTATTGGTTAGCCCGATTTCTTCACCTTGATAAATGTAAGGGGTGCCTTTCATCATGTGCAGCAAAATGGCCAGCATTTTTGCTGATGCTTCACGGTACGTTGTATCATCACCCCAGCGGGAGACAATGCGAGGTAAATCATGATTATTCCAAAATAGTGACTGCCAACCATCATTGTTGAGTTGTGTTTGCCATTTCGTCATGACAACCTTGAGTTTGCTCACATCTAATGGGATGTAAAACCATTTATCTTGACCAGTTGCTTGATCGAGCGTGATGTGTTCAAACTGAAAAACCATTGAGAGTTCATTGCGGTCAGAGCGCGTATACAATTTGGCGATTTCGGGTGTCGCCCCCCAAGTTTCGCCAACTGTCATTAAATCATGATGCGCAAAGGTTGCTTGGTTCATTTCTTTTAAGTAGTCATGGAGTTTTGGGCCATTAGCAGTGATTTGTTCATCTGGTATTTTACCAATCAAATCAATGACGTCTAAACGAAAACCACCAACACCTTTAGCAATCCAGAAATTAATCATGCGATAGATGGCTTGTCTGACGTCAGGATTGGTCCAATTTAAGTCCGGTTGTTTGGGACTAAATAGATGCAGATAATATTGATTTGTGAGTGGGTCTAGTGTCCAGGCATTCCCACCAAATGCAGACTGGAGGTCATTTGGTTCTACCTGATGATGGCCATCACGCCAGATATAAAAATCACGATAAGGGTTGTCGCGACTTTGTTTTGCTGCAATAAACCAAGCATGTTCATCAGAAGTGTGATTTAACACCAGATCCATCACGATTTTGATATGTCGTTCACGTGCAGCATGGATTAAAGCCGCCATGTCGGCCATGGTACCGAATTCAGACATGATCTTTTCATAATCACTGATATCATAGCCGTTATCATCATTTGGCGAAGCATAAACTGGTGACAACCATATGGCATCAACGCCTAGTTTTTGCAAGTAGTCCAAATGTGAGATGATGCCTTGAATATCGCCGATACCGTCATGATTGGTGTCTTGAAATGAACGGGGATAGATTTGATAAATAACGGCTGATTGCCACCAGGGTGCGGTCATAAAAAACTCCTTATTGATTAGAAATCGCCACAATAAAACCATGTGGCGCAATGATTTGATCGTTGGACAGTTGTTCAATAATAATGTGCGAGGGATCAATTACTGTTGGGATGGCATAATTGGTGTGCCCAGCATTAAATATTGCGCATATTTTTGTTTGATCGAGTTCACGCGTGAAGCCAACGATATTTTTGCTATCATCCGTCTCCCAAGACAGTGTTCCTTCAGATAAGACCGTTTGATAAGCATGACGTAGCTGAATCAGTTGCTTCAAAAAGGCGTACATTGACGCATCTTGTTCATCACTTTGCCAAACCATCGGCCGACGATTATCTGGATCTTGTTGACCCGTCATGGCATATTCGCTCCCGTAATAAATATCCGGCGTACCTTGCTGTAAGAACATAAACGTATACATTTGCTTCACGATTGCCTGATGATTGTTGGCGACGGTTAGAATGCGTGGCGCATCATGTGAGTCCAGTAGGTTAAACATAACCTGATTGGTTTGGTCGCGATTTAGCATCAGTTGGGCATTGAGTTTATGGACCATTTGGGATGGCAACAAGTGTTGTTTGGCAAAGAAGTCAACAATTGATCCGGTGAAAGCATAATTCATGACGGCTGAAAATTCATCACCTTGCAACCAGGATCGTGCACTGGTCCAAATCTCACCAAGGATATAAATATCTGGCTTAATGGCAGTAACTGCCGTACGAAATTTTTTCCAGAAATGATGGTCGACTTCATTTGCCACGTCCAAACGCCAGCCATCAATATCAAATGCTTTAATCCAGTAGGTCGCAATGTCAATGAGATAATCTTGGACTGCTGGATTAGCGGTGTTAAGTTTGGGCATGTGCGGGGTGAAGGCGAAGGTATCGTAGTTTGCATCAGCAGCATACTCGAAATTATCGGTTTGCGTATAACGAACAGGGAAGTCATGAATATGAAACCAATCCGCATATTGTGATTGACGGCCATGAGCTATCACATCCTGCCATTGTGGACTTTGATCACCGATATGATTGAACACAGCATCTAGCATCACGCGAATGCCGGCGGCGTGGGCCTTTTCAACTAATAATTTGAAATCGTCTTTTGTCCCAAAATGGGGATCGATGGCAAAATAATCTTGCGTATCATATTTATGATTGGTTGGTGCTTGGAAAATAGGGGTGAGGTACAAGCCGTTAATCCCAAGTTGACTGAAGTGATCTAAATGGTTGATGATCCCCTGCAAGTCCCCACCGTAAAAACTTTCAGCGGTAGGATGATCATCGGATCGCCAAGGTAATGTGCCAGCAGGATCGTTTGTGGTATCGCCATTGGCGAAACGTTCAGGAAAAATTTGGTACCAAACCGTTTTCTTGACCCATTCTGGTGCTTTAAAACGATCAATTTCTTGAAAATAAGGCATTTTAAAATAATTATTGGCCCCCATCAAACCGCTGTTATCATTTGAAGAAGGGGTGAGTGTTTCAAAGCCTTGATCCCCATAAAAAACAGTATTGCCGAGGGTGTCAGTTAAAATAAAGCCATAATTTAAACGGTTGAAAGGCGCGGTTAAGGCTGCTTGCCAATATTGATGGGTCTCAGTGGTCAATGTTTTTTTCATGACCACATTGGCCGATGATTGCCAGGTCCCATCCTGCCAACTATAGGGATCGCCAGCAACAACGCGAATGGATTGGATATCATTTTTGGCTGTTCGGATACGTAACCGTAGTTCATCTGCTGTATATAAAAAAGCATATTCAGATTCAGGGCGATGATAAATTGCTGCTTTATTCATAAATAATGGCCTCGTTAGTGGATTCAAGAATCAGGGAATCGCGACAGTTTTAGACAATACGTTGGGTTGTATCGGCATCAAAAAAGTGCCCTTTATTGGTGTTGAGCGCGAGTTCAACTGCGGCACCAGGTTGATGGTAATCGCGAGCATTGACACGAGCGATCAGTTGTTGTGAACCAACTTGTGTATACAACATGGAGTCGGCGCCCATTAATTCGGCAATGGTAACTGTTGCGGTGAGTTTATTTTCGGGGTAGGTGTC
>USIU01000069.1 GCA_900554745.1 uncultured Leuconostoc sp. | reverse complement strand
GGCCAAATTTCTTTGAACGATCCACGTATTGATCGCCCACATTTAACCCACCGATATAACCAATTTTACCGTCAATTATAGCAATTTTACGGTGGTTTCGGAAATTAAACCGTAGCGTCAAAAGTTGGAAGCGACGCATTAAAAATGGCGCAACGACACCGCCTGCTTCACGGAGTCGTTTGTACATGTCGCGGTGTTGCCCATGTGAGCCAAATTGATCAAAAATCACATGAACATCCACCCCTTCTCGTGCTTTTTGCGTGAGTAAGTCAACCAACTGATTGCCAATATGGTCATCATCAATCGTAAAATACTCCAAATGAACATGATGCGTGGCTTGTCGGATATCTTCAAATAAAGACTTGAATTTATCCGGCCCATTGGTAAAGATTTTGATTTGATTACCACGCGTTAAAACGGATTCGTCAGTTCGTAAAAACAAGTTTGCCAATTCGGTAGCAGAATTGGGAATTGGTAATAATTGTTCAATCGCTTCTAACTGGCGCCGTTGGTTATCGGCAATTTGTTCCAGCCCAAGTTGTTCTTGTGTCCGTAAGCGGAATATTTGTTTCCCAGAAATACGACTCCCCACAAAGAAAAAGATGACAAACCCTAACACGGGCAACATAATCAAGACTAACAACCACGCCCAAATCGATGCAATATCACGTTGTTGACTAAAGACAGTAATAATCGCCCCAAATGTGTTGGCAACTAAAAGAATTAAAAGGATTATCCACAATGAATCTCCTAGCATCTCACACCTCTTATCTCTCTATAATCAATAATAGTACTAGTTTAACATTTTTTACGTTCATATGACAAAATTGATGCTGCCAATAACCGCAAAAAAAGCCAATGTGGACAACCACTTTGGCTTTTTGAATTAGTTCGAGAACCATTTGTTTTCAATTTGTGTTAAACGCCCATCTTTTTTGAAAGTAGCCAATGTTTGATCGACTGCCTGACGCAATTGTTGGTCAGACTTTCGGAAGCCCACGGCCGTTTGATCAATTGGAAAGTCGCCAACAGTCACTGTGTAGGCCTTCGGATTTGGTTGGTGGGCAACATAATAACGCGCATAGTCTTCATCGATTAACAACCCGTCAATACGACCAGCATTTAAATCATTAAACGCTTTATCAAACGTATCATATCCCACGACTTTTTGATCTTTCACGTATTGCTTCAGCACCTTTGGGTACTTGTTAAATCCTTCATCACCACTCGAAGCGGTTTGATCCCCCAACACTTTGTCTTTCATATCTGAGAAACGATTGATATTGTTTTTCTTGAGCGTGACCAAGACCTGAGTTGCTTTGTGGTAAGGCTTTGAAAAGGCCACTTGCTTTTCACGTGCCGCTGTAACCGTATAACCATTCCAAATCGCATCGATATTGCCTGTGTTCAGTTCGGTTTCTTTCATCGACCAGTCAATTGGCTGCCATTTTACCTTAATTCCCATCGTCTTAAACACCGCAGTTGCCAAGTCAACATCAAAACCAACAATGTTGCCGGCTTTGTCCCGGAAGCCCATGGGGACAAACGTGTCATCCAAACCGATCGTAATTTGCTTGGCTTTCTTAATACGTGCCCATTCATCCGTTTGCGTGGTTTGTTGTTCATTTTGTGCCGTTCGTTTCGCACCACTACTTAAGCTCATCGCCGCCCAAATCACCACGCCAACAAACAATAAGCCAACTAATGTATTAACAATGATTTTTTTCTTCATACTAACCATCAACGACTTACCTCCGTTGCAAAATCAAACACGCGATCCGATACCATTTCGGCAAAGGGTTGATCGTGCGTAATAATTAACTGCGTGACACCTTGTGCTTTCAGCGTTTTAACCACTTCGGCAACCTGCTTAGTTGAGGCTTCATCTAACCCACTGGTTGGTTCATCATACGCTAAAATTTTAGGATCCATTGCAAGCGCACGGGCAATCGCCACCCGTTGTTTTTGGCCGCCGGATAGTTGATAAGGATATAAATCTGCCTTGTCAGTCATCCCTAGTGTGGCTAACAGCGCTTCTGCTTTAGCTTTAGCCGCATCACGTGCCAAACGATTCACGTTGATGGGTGCTAGGATAATATTTTCCAACACGGTGTAGTTAGGAAACAGATTAAAGTCTTGAAAAATCAAGCCCACCTTTGCATCCGCACGTGTCCCGTCAATGGCTAACTGCTCACCGTTGAGTCGTACTTCACCGGCATCGGCCGTTTCCAAGCCAGCTAAAATTTTAATTAAGGTTGTTTTCCCAATCCCTGATGGGCCAACAATGCTGAGCACTTCCCCATCCGCAACGGTTAGATTCAACCCTTTAAAAATGGTGTTTGTCGTATAGGTCTTTGTCAATTGTTTAATTTCTAACATCGCTTATCTCCAACTATTCAATCGCGTTTCACTACGTCGCAAGAGGACTGTCACAACAGCTGTCATCAGCAAATAAATGAGGCCGACTAACAAATACGGAATCAATGTCACGTCACGGCTAGCCGCAATGTTTCCCGCCCGAAGCAAGTCGCCCAAGCCAATCACATAAACCAATGACGTATCTTTGACCAAATTAATCACTTCGTTACCAAATGATGGCACGACAATTTTAATGACTTGTGGCAAGATAATCTTGAAAAAAGTCTGCATGCGCGTAAAGCCTAAAACTTTAGCGGCATCATATTGACCACGCGGGATGGCCTGTAGGCCACCTCGGAAAATTTCGGCAAGATAAGCCGCATAGTTCACAATAAAGGCAATGGCCGCGGCTTCAAAACGTGGGAAGGTAATACCCATCATGCCCAAACCATAATAGACGAAAATCAGTTGCAATAGGAGCGGGGTCCCACGCATAACCCAGATATAACCGTTGATCAACCAGCGAATGGTAAAGTACGGTGATTTCATCCCCAATGCGACAATAATCCCTAATGGTACTGACCCAATAATGGTAATAAAGAAAACCCCTAACGTCATTTTCAACCCTGACATTAAACTGGGCAAAATTTCTAACAAATAATTCATCTTGCTCTCCTTTGTACGATATTAACTCACTTTCAACAATTAAAAAAATCCCCTTGCAAAATCACTTGCAAGAGGACGCGTCAGCGTGGTGCCACCTCAGATTCTAATTTTGTTCACACAAAATTACTCTGTCAGTCTTTTGCTTGAATGGTTGCAAAAACGCCCTCTGAATACTTGTGTATTCAGAGGGCGTTTTCCGCGGTGCCACCTCTTATCGCAAAACCATCACTGGTATTTGCCTCAATAAGTCAAAAGACTGTTTGCGATAACGGGCAAAACCGATATGACCTACTCAATTCAATCATACACTCACAGATGTGTTTCAACTAACACCCCTGTTTGCTCACACTACCCGCAAACTCCCTTAAAGTGATGTTAATCTACTCTTCCGCTCAACGTTTTTTAATATAAAACTTAGTATAATCTATTTTTTTATTTTGTCAAGCACTTATCTCAAAAATTGGAATAATGACCACACTGGATAATACCCTAATGCGGCAATCGTCAAATTTAACGCTAATGTCGGCAAGACTTCATAAAGGAAAAATGAGATCAAACTAACGTTGGCAATGCCGATAATAAAACCAGCCATATAGGTGATTATCAAATACGTCACCAACCCAATCAGCAACAAGGTCATCCCACTCAACAAGCGTTCATCCAAATACGCATGTAGCTGTTTCATCGCACCCACTGCGCCTAAAAAGGCGACCGTGTAAGTCCCAAAGATGCCCGTGTAATACATATCAAAGAGCACCCCGATTATGATCGTATAGAGCCAAATTGGCACTTCATTTTCCGCATCAAATTGGATGGCATAAAATAACCAAATCAACGTTAATACCGGTAAAACATGCCATGGAAAAGCCGTAAAAATACCACCCATGGCAGCCATTAAATCACCATCAACAAACAGAAATAAAAGCAACAAAACTGGGAAGACGACCCGTAAACGTGTTAATTGCCAAAAAGCCATTATTGCGCTCCAATCTCTGATACGGCCACCACTACTGTGGTGATATTACCCAAATCAGCCGCTGGTTCAATATAAATACGCTTTGACAAACCATAATCATCCTTGGTCACCTTCGCCACTTTACCGACATACAAACCAGACGGGATCACGCCACCTAAGCCAGAAGTTTCGACTAAATCACCTGGTTTAATATCATTTTCTGATGTGACTTGTCCCATGATTAATTGGTTCGTTTCCCGATCAAAGTCGGTCACAATCCCGTTGACATCCCCTTTACTGCCTTTAATCGTAATGGCAAAGCGGTTGGCATCTTCGCCAGTGTCAGAAATCAGTGCCACTTTGGAATTCGTTGTGTTCACTTCACTAATTCGACCAATAATGCCGGAACCAGCAAGCACTGGCATGCCTTTTTTCAAACCAGATTTGCTGCCCTTATTAATGACTAATTGGGATTGCCAAGTGGTTGGTGAACGACTAATGGTCACGGCAGACACCGTTTTGAAATCAGTTAGCGTCGCTTCCAACTTTAACTGTTTTTTGAGTTCTCGGTTCTCTTCTTCGACGGTTTGTAACCGCACTTTATCTTGCGCAAATTCATCAATTTTCGCCTTTAAAGCACGATTTTCTTCAAAGGTATTGAGAAGGTTCCCGATACTATTAGCCGTCCGGCCAATTGCCGTTGTGGGTACCGCAATCACACGGCTGACACCACCCGCTAAATCATTGCTAAAACGTTGAATAAATGGCGGTGTGTTCGTCCGCTTCGCCCACCAATTTGATCCAGCAATTAAGCCCACAATGACAATAAAAGCAATAATAATTGTTACAACTGCGCGAGATGAAAAAATTTTACGCATTTTGTTGTCCCCTTGTTTAAAAAATAAAAGCGCAGCGCAAGCGCTACGCTAGTGTACAATATGCTAACAACTCATTACCCTTGTCGCATCACATCAATTGACTTTAACGCTTCACCAGTCCCAATAGCCACTGCATCGAGTGGTTCATTGGCAATCAAGACTGGCACCTTAGTGGCTTCTTGGATAATCTTATCAAAATCACGCAGGAAGGCTCCGCCACCCGTTAAGACCATACCATGATCAATGACATCGGCAGCAATTTCTGGTTGGGTTGATTCTAACGTTTCCCGAATCGCAACAACAATTTCTTGTACGGGTTCTTGAATGGCCAACGCCACATCTTCCGCTGTCACATCAATTGTCTTAGGCAAACCGGTCAACAAATCACGACCACGTACTGACGCATCCGGCAACGTACGAGCTAATTCAAGTGAGGCCGCCCCAATTTCAATTTTTAAACGTTCCGCAGTCGGCTCACCAATCGTTACGTTATATTTATTCCGCACAAAATTGGCAATGGCTTCATCTAACTTGTCCCCGGCGATGCGAATTGAGCGGCTGGAAACAATCCCACCAAGTGAAATTGTCGCCACGTCAGTGGTCCCGCCACCCATATCCACAACCATTGAGCCAGTTGGGTCCATGACGGGCAATCCCGCTCCAACAGCTGCTGCAAATGGTTCTTCAATGACATACGCATCACGCGCACCGGCCACACGTGCCGCATCAATTACCGCACGCCGTTCAACAGCTGTCACACCGGCTGGCACCCCAATCGTCACATAAGGCTTACCAATACGACCACCCAATGCCTTTTGCAAATAATAACGAATCATGGCAACGGTTGTATCATAGTCAGCAATGACCCCATCACGCATTGGCCGAATGGCAGCAATACTTGCCGGTGTCCGCCCAAGCATATCCTTGGCCTCTGATCCGACGGCCACCACTTCATTCGTCTGTGTGTTACGTGCAACGACAGACGGTTCACGTAAAACGATGCCGCGTCCTTCAATATATACATATGTATTGGCTGTACCAAGATCGATACCAACGTTTCGTTGTCCAAATGAAAATGCCACTATGCTGCCCCTCTTTTGTACCTTTTTTTGTGAAAAATACGCATGACTTAAATTATGCTTAACTTATAGTATTGTAGCATAAAATACAAGCGCGTTGCCGATTAATTTGCGCGGACGTATTTTATATGCCCGCCTTTACCGGCAATCCCGCGAATACGATTTTGGGATGGAAAGTCACGCCAAACTTGCTGAAATGCTGGAAAAGTTTCCGGTGTAATCTCAATTTCGTCGATTTTACCGTCACGTAATTCATTTAATAATGTTTCATAATCCATATTTTCACCTCCAATCCATTATACAACAAATTTATTTTAGCACTCGTTAAATAAGAGTGCTAAATTTAATTGTCATTTAATCTTAACCTGTTATACTAGAGGTAAGCTATAGAAAGGAAAAATACCGCGCAATTCAGCGGTACAGTAAATAATTATGGCATCACAAGACCCATTTGGATTTGGCAATATTAATTTTGATGATATGATGCGCGCCATGAATGAACAAATGCAGGCCGCACAAAATGGTCAACAAGCCAACTTTGGCACCCAACAAAAAAATAAAAAAGATAAACAAAATAATCGCCCAACACTACTCGACGAATTTGGAATTAATTTAACACAACAAGCTCGTGACGGTAAATTAGATCCAGTTATCGGTCGTGATAGCGAAATCGCCCGCACCATCGAGATATTAAATCGTCGTACCAAAAATAACCCTGTGCTGATCGGGGAACCAGGTGTTGGTAAAACAGCTGTTGTTGAAGGGCTCGCACAAGCAATTGTGCACAATAAAGTCCCTGAAAAATTG
>USIU01000068.1 GCA_900554745.1 uncultured Leuconostoc sp. | reverse complement strand
AAGCTCATCACTTTGGAATACTTGCGTCTGCTGCAATGACAAAATTATCCCTTGTACGCCAATATAGAGAACACTAAACCATCCAAAGTAGGCCGCTAAAATATTTCCGCCAATGCGGGTCGTCTTATCAAACCAGTTCTCTGGTTGCCCAGCAAAAAACTTCACATGTAACCAATCCAAAAACAACATGATGAACACAAAACTGATCATATCCATGCTGACTAATTTCAAAATCGTCCAATAATCTTGTGGGGTGCTAAATGGTTGTTGGTGCCACATATTCAGCACATAGGCCGTTAAAATATCTGACCCTAAAATAAATAATAACCAACTTAACGGTTTTGCACGCACCATATCACGAATCATCTTTCTTACTCCCGTACCACCAATCTAACAGCCCATCTCTGTTCCAGTGGTCATGCCATGTTTACTCGATTATACCACGTCCCCTTGACCAAGCACCCCACAATAAAACGCGTGACCCACGATGTGGCGTCACGCGTTTTTAAATTAATTATCGGCTTGTTTTAACCCAATGCCCGTGACCGCTGACAAAATCGACATCACCGGTGACAGTAAGGCAAACAAGGTAAAGGGTGCAAATTCTAGTACGGGGACGCCTAACGTTTGTGCCGCAAAACCACCGGCAACACCCCAAGGCACCAAATAATTCATCACCGTACCCGAGTCTTCAATCGTCCGCCCCAGCGCCAAGGGTGAGAGGTTGACCGCTTTAAAACTGTCCTTAAACAATTGGCCGGGCAAAATTGTGGCAAGATACTGCTCACCCACCAAAAAATTGGCCCCAATCCCCGTCAGCAAAGTTGCCAACACAATGGCGCGTTGCGTTTTGAGGTGCGCCACAATTGGTTGCATGACAGCCTGTAAAATACCCAGGCCACTGAGCAAGCCGCCCAGGCCCAAGGCCAACATAATCATCATGATGGTTGACATCATCGCAGCCATCCCCCCACGGTTAAGCAAGGCCATCAAGGTTGAGTTCGTGCTGGTGGTTTTAAAGCCATTAACGACCAAATCTGCTAGTGCTGGCACATTATGTTGCCATAAAAAGGCAACACTCGTGATTAAAATATTGAGCATCAGCGCCGGAATAGCTGGGATTTTATACCAAGCCGTCACCACCAGCAAACCTAATGGCACAAGTGCCCACCAGGTTGGTTGTAGCAAGGGTAATAAGGCGGCAATCTTTTGGGTTGCCTGTGCGTCTGCTCGGTATCCCGCACTCAAGAGCACACTCACAATAAACGTCACGCCCCAAGCTGGTAAGGTCGTCCACATCAAATTTTTAATGTGGGCAAAGAGATCCGTTCCTGAAATCGCACTGGCCAAATTCGTTGATTCGGATAAGGGCGAACTTTTATCACCAAAAATAGCCCCTGATAAGACAATTCCGGCCACAATCGCTGGATTCATCCCCATCAACGTCCCCACACCCATCAGCGAGACGCCAACTGTAGACAACGTCGTAAAGGCACTCCCAATCAAAGCCCCCACCAGCGATGTCGTGACAAATGCCGTGGGTAAGAAAAATGCTGGGGTTAAAATTTTAAAGCCCGCCCAAATCATCGTGGGAATCACGCCGGTCGCCAGCCACAGTGCAATTAATGCCCCAATCAATAAGAAAAGGAATAATGGTGTCAGCCCTGATTCAATCCCCTTCACCAGTTCCCGTTGGCTCGTTGCCCATGACACGCCGCGCAAGCGTGCCACCACCATGATTAAGCCAATCACCGCCAAAATTGGGGCAATCGGCATGAGGCCAAAGCCAATCACGCCCACTGCCAAAATCATCACGGTTCCCAATAACAAAAACGCTGACAACTTGGTACTCAGTTGTTTTGCCATATTTTTTCTCCTGTCGCCATCAGTTTCCTGATGTTTTTTACAATAAAAAAAGTCCCTGCTGTCACTTTGACAGAAGGGACGAATCGACAATTAAAAATCCGTGGTACCACCCAGCTTACGCGTTAAAAAACGCATCACTTTGGCATTTGATAACATGGTGCTGCCACGCTTAAATCGATAGCTGTATTTCGGATTGTAACACCTGTGCAGTTTTCACCAACCACTGCTTCTCTTCACGCCGAATGTTCATCCTACTCAAATAAGTGCTAATTTCAAGTAGTCCTAGTGTACTATGTCTCATTTATCCTGTCAACCTGCTGTTTGATCCAGTAGCACGCTGTCAGACGCATTCAGAGATAACTGATACTTTTTTACCAAAACACGCATATTTATACCATTTTTAACGATTTATACCATGACACACCATTTTCTTCTTGTTACACTACAATTATCACGTAACCGTGGTAACATTCTTTTTATATCTCCTTCCTAAAACGCCCACCTCTTCATTGCCGGGCGTTTTTTTACACCGCTGATATGGTTCAAAATTTTATTTTCATTTTATCCTGAATATATTTTTATTTAAATTTTTAACTGTAATATTTAAGCCATAGCCAACCTAACCAACTGGCTATCACTTCTTTTCTTTATTGATAGGCGCAACGCCAACTATTAAAAGGCTTTTGATTATCTCCCGAGATAGCAGCCTTTTTTATTTTGCTCATGCGACTTAAAATTGCACACCAAAAGACAGCCACACTGGAATGCAGCGTGGCTGTCTTTTTTACGGCATTATTTCGTCGTCGTCCCGCGATGAAATGTGACTGGGAACATATACTGACGCTCTTGTAAGCGTTCTGGCTGATCGATTTTAGTGAGTAGTGCTTCGACCAATGTCTTGGCCAAATCAGCGATCGGTTGCACCACCGTCGACAATTCTGGGAAACTCTGTAAAATAAACGCACTGCCATCATAGCCAACGACTTGGACATCTTGTGGCACACGCAAATTCATTGTACGCAAGGCCTCCAGCACCAAAAGGGCGGTGGTATCATCGGTGGCCATAATGCCATCAGGTTGTTGTTCGGTAATGGCTTGATGAATTAACATTTTTCGGAAATTCACCGTGGCATCACTCGGCATTACTTGAACAATTGGCGTGAGACCGTTTTTTTGACTCGTGGCCATGAACCCATTGGTACGATCCACCGTTGGGTTAATATCATGAATTTCACCCGAAAGCACCAGCAGACGCTTGGCGCCACCCGCAATTAGGTGTTGGGCGGCCAGTTGTCCGCCCGAGAAATTATCCGAACTAACGGTTGGAATATGTGGTCCAAAATAACGGTCAAGCGATACTATCGGCAAATTCAAATCGTGATAGGCATCAATAATCATATTGTGAGACGCCGTAATCAACCCATCCACTTGATTTGATTGAAGCATGCTAATATAGGCACGCTCCTTTTCCGGATTATCTAAACTATTGGCAATAATGACCTTATAGGACCGTTCAAATAACTCGGCCTCAATTTTTTCCAGTAATTCGGCATTAAATGGGTTTTGGGTATTCGTTAAAATGACCCCGATCAACTTGGTTTTTTTCCCTGACAGCGATCGCGCCACTGAATTTGGCTGATAGTTTAGTGCTTGCATCGCCGCATAAATACGCGCTTCTGTTTGTTCGGAGAAATAACCACGCTTGTTAATCACACGTGACACTGTTGTCAGAGAAACGCCGGCGCGTTCTGCCACATCTTTTAACGTATAACCCAATTTATCGACCCTCGGTTCAAATGACTCTTTTCTATTTATATAGTTTATCAAAAAAAGCCAACGTTGCGTCAAATAATGATTCCCGTGTTGGCACATCCCCCCAACTATGATCAGCACCCGGCACAATCGTCAAATCAACGGGCTGTTGATAAGCGGCCACATATTTTTGCGCATAGGCCACGGGTGCAATCGTATCGGCGGCACCATGAATAATTTTCACCGGTCCCAGATACTGCGCTGCTGTTGGGTAAATGGCAATAGTTTTGACATCCTCAAAAAATTCTGGCCCTAACTTCATTGAATTAAAATCAAAATAACCTTGTGCTGCAACCGTGGCAATTGACTTGCCCTGCAGGGTGTGATTGTTCACGATTTCATCTTGGAAAACGGCGGCTGGTGACCACAGGCATAAGCCACTCACCGCATCGCCAACCAGTCCGGCGACCATACTGGCCGCCACACTACCTAGACTCATCCCCAGCAACGCCACCCGTGTCTCATCCACAAAATCCAACGTCTTCACAAACGCCACTAATTGGGTTCCTTCATAGACTTCATTACTAAACGTGAAGTCGATAAAATCGCCATCACTTTCACCATGACCCGAGAAATCAAAGGCAATCGCGGCAATCCCCCGCTGCGCCAATTGGCGACTGATCTGGACAAACGAACAGAAATATTCGTCTCGTACCGCCCCAAAACCGTGAAATAGCAGTACTGTCGGCACTGGACTAGTAATCCCTTCGGGCACGTAAGCTGTCCCCCGCAAAGTTAACCCCTTAATGGTGGTGTTGACATATTTAATCATGAATTCATGACTCCTTCATTTAATTCAGCTTGGCGCTTTGCCTGCAAATCGGCGTGCATCTTAGCACTGACTTTATCCAAACCATAAAACATAATACTGATGATACAAATGGCATCAATGATGGCTGGGCCATACACAAAGCAAACATTAATGCCCATAATCCCTGAAGCCGTTTGGGTTACATTAGGGACAAAGTGGAAATGTGCCAGAATGTCACTGTTAATAACACCGGCTAGTCCGGCACCGATACTGGCCCCAATGGCCGAAACAGACGTCAACAACCCTTGGGCCCGGACGCCAAAGCGCCATTCGCCAAAGTCGACCGTTTCCGCAGTCATCACAAACATTAAACTCTGGGCCGCGCCAAGACCAAAGGCTGAGACAGCCACCCCAACGAGCGCCACACTCATTGCCGCTTGTTGTGCTGCAACATATAAGACACCTTGACCGATAATCGCAACACCCAAATTACCAATCACAACGGTGCGCATTTGAAAATGTCGAATCAAAAACGGAATCGTAATGGCACCCATAATCATCGCCAACGCACTCAGTAAATTAGCAATCGCTGACATGCCTTCATTGTGCAACACATACTTAAAGAAGTAAACCGTTGAGGAGTTTTTGACCACAACCCCGATGAAGATAATGATGTTGGTGATGATAATCATCCACCATGGCCCATTAGGGAGCAACGCCTTAATACTCTCGTGCAACGGCACCGGCTTTTCTTGTGCTGGCGTGACGTTCTCGCGCACATTGGTAAACGTGAAGACTTCAGCCATCACTAGCACCACCGCAAAAATCCCCATCGCAATCGTAAAGCCTTTGGGACTATTGAGTCCACCAAACAGTGAGACTAGCGGTAAAATTGCTAAACCAGAAATCAAACCACCCAGTTGCCCCAAGACGTTACGGAACATATTAGCTGAGGCACGCTCATTGGCATCCCCCGACAGACTTGGCAAAATCGCATTGATCGCCGTACCTAAACCAGCAAAACAGACGGTAAAAATAGCATACGTGGCATAAGCCAACGGCAACCGCGCATTCACCGGAAAGAATGCAATGGAGAAAAGCAGCACAGCCGAGACTGCATATGGCACCGCCATCCATAAGAACCACGGCCGTACCTTACCAAAACGGGTTTGCGTCTTATCGACTAAGATGCCAAATACCGGCCCGGCAAAGGCATCAAAAATCCGGACGACCAAAAACAAAATCCCGGTTGCCGCTAAGCTAATGCTCGCGACATCCGTATAGTAAAACATGAGGTAGTTTGTCGCGGCGACAAACACCAAGTTATTACCAAAGTCACTCATACCATAGGCAACTTTGTTTGCAACGGTTAATTTCTGTTCCATTTGAGTATCCTCCTCAATCAAGGTCAGCGAAAGCGCTTACATTTTTAACCGCCTTTATTATAATCGCGTTATTTTATTGTGTCAATCGTACGTCATAAATATGTCACAATCTAACTATTTTATACCTGTAATGTTTAATAAATAAATTTTTATCATTATGCTTTGCGCTTGACATATTATGGCAACGCGTTTACTATGAAGTCGTATTATAATTGCGATAAACTTAACGATGATTCGGAGGTCAGTCCATTGTCCACACACCCACAGTATCTTACCCCATTTTCAGTCCAGGATTTTCCTGAAGACCAGACACCTGTCCCTGGGGCCACCGTTTTAGCCGGTGACGACACACCCAAAATCCCCATGTGTTTCACTAATATTGCCTATGACGAGCGGCAACCTGACTTGCTACTGGATATTTTAGTCCCACCCGTCTACATCCCAGAAACTGGTATCAATGATCAGCGGCAATTCCCCTTAATTGTTTGGATTCAAGGCTCGGCCTTTGCTACCCAAGAAATCGGCCTGCATTTACCCCACCTCGTTGACATTGCCCAACAGGGTTATGTTGTGGCCGCCGTGGCGTATCAAGGGAGTGACAAAGGCGGCACTTTCCCGTCCACGATTCAGGATGTCAACGCCGCTATTGATTTTCTCGTCGCGCATGCCAAAGATTATCATATTGATCCCGACCAAATCATCCTTTGGGGCGAATCATCAGGGGCTTACACCGCCATCATGACGGCCGCGACCCAAAATGAGGCCGCCTTCTTCAAAACCACGCCTAAAAACCGCACGTTTAAAGCGGTGATTGATTTTTACGGGCCAACCCGCTTACAAGACCTGGATTTAGCGCCTTCCATTCAAGAACATCGCTCCGCTGACAGTTGGGTGGGCGCTTATTTCGGCCACCAAACCATCGATCCCACCGCTGAGATCATGCACAAAGCTGACCCC
>USIU01000067.1 GCA_900554745.1 uncultured Leuconostoc sp. | reverse complement strand
AAACTACGGCAAGGTCGATGCCTTGGCCTTTGTCGCCAGCTAATGCTTCGCCCGAAAGTTTCATCAATACACGTTTGTATTTAATATCAGTCATGATTTACCTCATTTTCATTATCTAGTCCATTATACCAAAATATCCCGCAAAAAAAGTGCGTTATGATGAAATAACGCACTTTTATAACTGATTAACCCAATTGCTTAGCAACTTCTTCGGCCAAGTCAGTCACTTTCTTTTCGATACCATCACCAACTTGGTAACGGACAAATGACTTGACTGAACCATTTTGTGAGGCGATGAATTCAGCAACAGTTTGATCACCATTCTTAACGAATGCTTGATCCAACAATGAAATTTCTGCCAAGAACTTCTTGATACGACCGTCAACCATCTTTTCCTTGATGTTGTCAGGCTTACCCGCCAAATCTTCAGAAGCCAATTGAACTGACTTTTCCTTTTCAACAACTTCAGCAGGCACATCAGCGTCTGAAACGTATTGTGGTGCAATCGCAGCAACGTGCATTGCGATATTCTTAGCAGCTTCTTCTGAAGCACCTTCAACCACAACCAATGCTGAAATTGAACCAGCCAAGTGAGAATAAGCACCGAAGTTTTCTGAATCTGCCTTTTCAACAACTGTGAAGCGACGCAACGTGATCTTTTCACCAGTAATTTGTGTTGTACCGATGATCTTTTCGTTCAAAGTTTGACCAGCTTCAACTTCCAAAGCCAAGGCAGCTTCAACGTCTGCTGGGGCGTTTTCAACGATTGTGTTGGCAACAGTCTTCAACAAGTCGTTAAATTCAGCATTACCAGCCACGAAGTCAGTTTCTGAGTTCAATTCGATGATGGCAGCCTTGTTACCCTTAACAGCAACGTAAGTCATCCCTTCGGCAGCAACACGGTCACCCTTCTTAGCAGCCTTAGCCATACCCTTTTCACGGAGCAAGTCGATGGCCTTGTCAAGGTCACCGTCAGCTTCAACCAAAGCCTTCTTTGCATCCATCATACCAACAGATGTCTTGTCACGTAGTTCTTTTACTTGTGCAGCAGTAATTGCCATTATATTGCTCCTCTAAAAATGTTTATAAGTTTATTATAGCATGATTTGTTCCGGTTTCGAACAAATAAAAATGCCGTTTCCGCGTCCCAAACAGGTCCGCAGGAACGGCAAATGTCATTTAAATCTTACTGATTAGTTGTTGCCTTCTTCGACAATGCTAACGATTTCTTCGATTGATTCAGTTGTTTCGTCACCTTCAACAAAGGCATCTTCAGGGGCTGAATCTTGGCCTTGACGACCTTCGATAATCGCATCAGCCATCTTTGAAGTGATCAAACGAACGGCACGAATAGCGTCATCGTTGGCTGGAATCTTAACGTCAACTACTTCAGGGTTAGCGTTTGTGTCGATCATTGCCACAACAGGAATGTTCAACATGTTTGCTTCCTTAACAGCGATTTCTTCCTTCTTAGGATCAACAACGAACAAAACGTCTGGCAAACCAGGCATGTCCTTGATACCACCCAAGAACTTGTTCAACTTTTCGCGTTGCTTGTTCAACAAGACAACTTCCTTCTTAGGCAATTGTTCGAATGTGCCGTCTTCGGCCATTGCTTCCAAATCCTTCAAACGTTGGATACGTGTCTTGATTGTGTTCCAGTTTGTCAAAGTACCACCCAACCAACGGTGGTTGATGTAGAATTGACCAGCGCGTGTTGCTTCTTCAGCAATGGCGTCTGAAGCTTGCTTCTTTGTACCAACGAACAAGAAAGTTGCGCCGTCAGCTGATGCGTTACGCATGAAGTTGTAAGCTTCGTCAACTAACTTAACTGTCTTTTGCAAATCGATGATGTGAATACCATTACGTTCTGTAAAGATAAATTCGTCCATCTTTGGGTCCCAACGACGTGTTTGGTGACCGAAGTGTACTCCTGCTTCGAGGAGTTCTTTCATTGAAATAACTGCCATGATGTGGCCTCCTAGGTTTTTTCCGCCGACAAATTCGACGTTCACACTGACATTACTGCACCTATGCGAACTCGTTTGCCGTGTGTATTTGTTGTTTTTGACAACAATTAATATTATACAGTTTTCCAGCTATAAAGCAAGCTATTTTTCCCAAATTGCGGCTGAAACACCCCGGCTGACTAAAAAAGCTTCTTTTTTTGCCCGCGTTAAACGTTTAAACGCTGCTTCAGCGCGTAGCGCATCACCTTTATTGTCAAAAGCCTCTGAAAAAAGCAATTGGAGTGGGTGCCGTGATTTAACCCGGGTAAATTTTGCCCCTTGTCCTTTTTCATGGGTCGCCAAACGCCGTTGCACGTCATCCGTAAACCCACCGTAAAAGTAGCCATCCGCGGTATACAGGACATAAAAGAAGTAAGGTTTCATGTTGTCCACGCTGGCCCATACAAAATTGTCTTGACCGTCTCCGTATAGTCATTATCAGCCGTATACGCCACAATAGGCGGCATAATGCGTACACCACCTGGCTTACCCGCTTTGATGGCCTCCACTAAGACCATATTGGCTTCACGATCAGCCTTGCCATAGACAAATTGCACCCGTTTTACCATCAATTTACGCTGCGCAAAGGCGGCAAAAATGTCCGCCAACCGATCTGGTCGATGAACCATATAGAACTTCCCATTGTTCTTAAGTAACTTATTGGCAACTTGTGCGAGTCCGGGTAAATCAATCGTGATTTCATGGCGCGCAATCTCATAATGTTGATCGACGTTGGTTTTGGTTGCCTCGTTTAAGGGAAAATAAGGTGGGTTCGACAGTACCGTTTCGGCTGATCCAGGTTGAATCACATCAAAAATCGCTTTCATATCCGCTTGCACCACCGACACCCGATCCTGCAAGCCATTTAACGCCACACTCCGTTGGGCCATTTCAGCCAATTCGGGTTGAATCTCGACTAATGTCACTGGCCCACTTACTTTAGGCGCATAAAACAAGCCCACCGCTCCTGTGCCAGCACCAAGATCAACCGTGAGGCCACGTCCCTTGCCTTTCACGCCAGCAAAATAAGCTAATAAAATCGCATCTAACGAATAAGCAAACATGTCCGGATTTTGAATAATACGGATGTTTTGGGCTGGCAACCCATCAAGTCGTTCACCTTGTTTAAGAATTGGTTCAGTCATTGTTTTTTTCTCGCAATATCGTGTAAAATAGTTAGGACAGTTTATGAGGTGAATTAACATGAAGTTTTATGACGTACTCCACGGCATTGTCGTTGGTTTGATTTGGACGATTAACGGCCGCATTAAATATATGCACCGCGATCGTCTGCCCGTCGACGATAATTATATCCTGGTTGGCCCCCATCGTTCTTGGTGGGATCCCGTTTGGTATGCCGTAGCCGCCTATCCCAAGCACTTCATTTTTATGGCAAAAATTGAATTGTTTAAATTTCCACCATTGGCTTGGCTCATCCGGGCCGCTGGCGCTTTCCCGGTCGATCGTGAAAACGTTGGACCCAGCGTGATTAAAGTGCCCGTGCGTGAACTCAAATCCGGGAACCGCTCACTGATTATGTTCCCTTCTGGCTCACGCCACAGTGCGGAACTCAAATCTGGGACAATCTTAATTGCTAAAATGTCTGGTAAACCGATTATACCAGCGGTGTATCAAGGGCCAGTTAAGTTCAGTCATCTTTTCAAGCGTAACAACACAACAATCAACTTCGGGGAACCGATTATGATTGATCGAAAAGATAAGTTGGACAAAGAAAACATTACCAAATATACGCAAATGATTCAAGACGCGTTTGATCGTTTAGATCACGAAATCAATCCTGATTTTGTCTATATGGATCCGAAACGCGAAAAAAAATAAGCCTTCTGGCTTATTTTTTTTGGGCACGTTCGCTTTGTTGCTTCATTTGTGCCATCATTTGTGCCAACTTCTTTTGTGATGGCTTTTGTCCCATTGACATCATCATTGATTTCATCATTTCTTCTGAAATCGGTGGGTTTTTGGCAAGATAACTCTTCATGGCGTTACGTGCGAGGAAGAAACCTGCAATCAAGCCGATAACCAAGCCAATAACGAAAATCAAGATTGAAAGTCCTGTGTTCATGGTTAAATAACCCCTTATTAAAATTGTCTACCAACCATTATACCATAAAATTTAGGCCGGCAGGACGATTCGCCTGCCGAATACTGTTGGCTCCCTGTCGGACAATACTGTTGTTGACCGTGAACGCATGTTAGTCGTCCTTATTTTCAAATATTTATTAAAGATTTCCCAATTTAACGGGCCGTTTGTCTAAAAAACGAACAAACGTTTGATTTCTGTTCCCGCTTTCGCTATAATGAAATCATATTAAATCGCTTATTATTAAGGAATATACCCATCATGGCAATCAAAATTCAAGAAAGTAAACAACTCCAAGTCCTGCGTTTCATTCACGAAGCCCAAACAAATAACGGCTATCCGCCAACAGTGCGCGAAGTTGGGGAAGCAGTTGGCCTGTCATCATCTTCAACGATTCACGGCCATATCGAGCGCCTAGTTAAAAAAGGCTACTTATTAAAAGATGCCTCAAAGCCTCGTGCCCGCGCTATTGAAGTCACAGACTTAGGGCTAGAAGCTTTGGGCGTGTCCACCACCCCAGGTCGTATCCCTGTGCTGGGTCAAGTAACGGCTGGGACACCAATCCTGGCAGTTGAAGAAGAAGCCACGGAGTTTTTCCCAATTCCAGATAACTTGATGCAATTTGACGGCGACATGTTTATGCTCAACGTTCGTGGCAATTCAATGGTCAACATCGGTATTTTAGATGGCGATAAGGTGATTGTGCGGAAGCAAGATAATGCCGACAACGGGGATGTCGTTGTTGCGATGAATGACGATGACGAAGCCACGGTGAAGCGTTTTTTCCGGGAAGCCGACCACTTCAGACTACAACCTGAAAATGACGCGATGGCACCCATCATTTTAGACAATGTCACCATTCTAGGTAAAGTCATTGGCTTATACCGCGATGCCATTTATTAATCAAAAAAGCTGAACGATCATGATCGTTCAGCTTTTTTTGATTGTTTAGGCTTGCCAATCAGCTGGTGATTGTTGCCAAGCTTTTAATGTGGCAAGTTGTGAGGCATTCAAATCACCTCGCGCAATCGCCGCATCAATGAGTTGTGAATAAGTCGTCAACGATTGGAATGTCAGTCCGGCTTGTTCAAAATTCACCACGCCAGCTGGCAATTCATATGAGAAGATTGAGACAACTCCCAACACGTCGGCACCAGCCTGACGAACCGCTTCAACGGCGCCTAAGACTGACCCACCAGTTGAGATCAAATCATCAATGAGCACCACTTTTTTCCCAGCAACTTCAGCCCCTTCCGTTTGTCGCCCGGCCCCATGATCTTTTGGCTTCGAACGCACATAAATCATCGGCTTATTCAATGTTTCAGCGACCCAAGCCGCATGGGGAATGCCCGCTGTCGCCACCCCACCGATGATATCAACATCACCGTAATTGGTGGTAATCAGCTCAGCCAAGCCTTTGAAAATATTTTGACGGACCTCTGGAAAGCCAATCGTCATACGGTTATCGGTATAAATTGGGCTTTTAATTCCTGATGCCCAGGTAAAAGGCGCGTCCGGTGAGAATTTCACGGCGCCAATTGTTAATAAGTCATTTGCGACTTGTGTTGCATATCCTGTCATATTTTATCTCCCCATTCTGCCATCACGCGTTGATAAGCGGCAACTGGCGCTTGTGCTTTTGTAATTGAACGACCGACAACCAGACCCGTAGCACCCGACTCACGGGCAACAGCTGGTGTCGTAATGCGCGCTTGGTCATCAGCGGCATCACCGGCTAAGCGAATCCCCGGTGTGATCCGTAAGAAATTATCCGCCGTCACGTCCCGAATAAGGGCAGCTTCACCCGGCGCACTAATGGTGCCGTCGACACCCGCAGCATACGCCATTTTGGCCAAATGTTGGACACTTTCAGCCATTGACAACGTGGTTTGTTGCGTGGCTTGCATGTCTGCTTCTGAAAATGACGTCAGTTGTGTCACAGCCAAAATTTTCATGTCAGTGCCTTTGTTGGCCACGGCTTGCTGCATCATCTTCGTACCACCAGCCGCATGTACTGTCAAATACTGCACATCAAGTTGAGCCAGATTGGCAACCGCGTGACCGACCGTATTGGGAATATCATATAACTTTAAATCCAAAAAGACGGTAAAACCTTGCGCGCGTAACTCACGCACAAATGCCGGTCCCGCGGCATAAAATAATTCCATGCCAACTTTAACGGCTGGTTGTGCAGGTAAGTCACGAAATTGGGCCAAAAATGCTTGCGCACTGGCAGCATCGGGGAAATCTAAGGCAATAAATACAGGTGCAGTCATCAGCATTCCTTTCAACTTCTGTTTTCTGAGGGTTTAAACGTGTTTGTCACGGCGCGGACATCGTCAAAACCATATTGATCTAACGCATCCGGTAACGCCGCAATGATGTCGACCATCGTGGCGGGATTTTCGGCCAACACGGACCCCACTTGGACAGCACTGGCGCCCGCCATCAGCATTTCTAAGGCATCATCAACCGTCCGAATACCGCCCACACCAATGACTGGAATCGTGACCGTTTGGGCCACTTCGTACACAAAACGCACTGCAATCGGATGGATTGCTGCCCCAGACATGCCACCGGTGCCACGCGCTAACTGCGGGGCTCGCGTGTTCAAGTCAAAACGCATCCCCACCACCGTGTTAATGAGCACAACCCCAGCAGCACCAGCAGCTTCAACC
>USIU01000066.1 GCA_900554745.1 uncultured Leuconostoc sp. | reverse complement strand
ATTGACATCTAATGTCAATCATGGCTTTTTTGTTGTCTAAAATGTCACAAGTTTTAGCTCGCAAAAAACCGTTCTACCAATAATAGGGTAAAACGGTTAAATATGCCGCTGACAGGAATCGAACCTGCACGAGATTGCTCCCATACCGACCTGAACGGTACGCGTCTGCCAGTTCCGCCACAGCGGCATTACTTGATTAGTATACTAAACTTTTCCATAAATGAAAAGATTGACTTTCATTAGCAATATAGTAAGATATAAATCAATAGTGGATTTCTCATTAATGTTTGTTATTGTGCTAGTTTACTGGCATTCATAAACGAGTTTAGTTCACTTAAAATACCGATTTCAACCTAAAAAGGTTTGAAATGTTCGTGAATTGCAACGTATCCCGTTGTGGTTTTGTAACCGATTGGAGGGTGTGCAAGCGCACATAATCATGATGACAACGTATAACTTTTCAGCTGGACCTGGTGTGTTACCAGAAACCGTAATCACACAAATCAAACAAGAGTTTGAAAAGAACGCACACACACATATGAGTATCGTTGAAATTTCTCACCGATCTCAACAATTTCAAGCCATTGTAGCTGAAGCCGAGCAAAAGCTACGCCAACTCATGCAGATTCCTGACGACTATGCAGTTGTCTTCTTACAGGGTGGGGGCTCGCTACAATTTGAAATGATGCCGTTAAATTTTGCAACAAAGCAACAAAAAATTGCCATTTTGGATTCGGGTAACTTTGCAGCGAAAGCGGGTGAAGCCGCAATTCAATTAGGGAAAGACGTCACGATACTTGACAGTACCAAGGCGCAAAGCTACCAAGTGTTGCCAAGTTTACCGACAGATTTTGATGCAACGGCTTATGATTACCTACATATTGTAACCAATAATACGATTGAGGGCGCGACATTCCATCAAGGAAATTTACCCAAAACAACCGGGCGATTGATCGCTGATATGAGTTCTAATATTTTAGCAGAACCTTATCAAGTGACGGATTTTGATGCGATTTTTGCCGGTGGCCAAAAAAATCTTGGTCCGGCAGGCGTGACAGTGGCAATTATCAAAAAATCTTGGTTGGCTGAACAGTATCTCACTGGGGTTGGCCCCATGATGCGCTATCAAAACCATATTGATAAGCAATCTATGTATAACACCTCCCCAGTATTTGCAATTTATGCCTTAAATTTGGTGTTGGATTGGGTGCTGGCACAAGGTGGCGTGGCAGCAATGTATGCGCGCAATCTTGAGAAGGCTAATCGCCTCTATGCGTATCTTGACCAATCCACTTTTTACACGGCACCGGTTGAACGTGCCGCGCGGTCATTGACAAACGTGGTCTTTACCACTGGTGACTTAGCGCGCGACCAGGCGATTGCTAAACAAGCGGCGGCAGCTGGCTTATTTAATCTCGGCGGTCACCGCTCAGTGGGGGGCTTTAGGGCCTCGCTCTATAACGCGCAACCTATTGCGGCCGTTGATGCCTTAATCACGTTTTTAAAGAAAGTAGAAGCAGAACAAGCATGACAAATATTAAAACCTATAATGCGATCAGTGCCAAAGGGTTAAATTACCTAACCGAACACGGCTATGAAATTGATGGTGCAGGTGAACCAAAGGGGATTATCCTCCGGTCACAAAGTTTACATGATGAACCCATTGCTGATAGTGTTCGCGCCGTTGTCCGTGCCGGCGCCGGATTTAATAATATTCCCGTGGAAGCCTTGTCAAAACGTGGCGTTGTCGTATTTAATACGCCCGGTGGCAACGCGAATGCAGTCAAAGAATTAACGATTGCTGCGTTGATTTTAGCAGCCCGGCCAGTTGTTGGCGCCATCGGCTTTGCTAATGAGACACGTGGTGGCGATGTGTCATTACGGACCGAAGTGAACAAAGGTGGTTACCGCGGAACGGAATTAGCAGGGAAAACGCTTGGTGTGATTGGCCTCGGTAACGTGGGCTCAAAGGTGGCTAACACGGCGTTAGCCTTGGATATGGATGTGATTGGGTACGATCCAGGGTTAAATGCGAATACGGCATGGCGCATTGACCGGCACATTGTGCGCGCGAAAACCGTTGATGAAGTGCTCGAACAAGCTGATTATGTCACGGTGCATATCCCATATACTGAAAAAAATCATTTCTTTATTAATGCTGAACGGCTAGCTAAAATGAAGCCCAGTGCCGCATTGTTAAACATGTCACGTGGTGGGATTGTTGATGATTTAGCTGCCAAAGAGGCGTTAGATCGTGGGGCATTGCACGTTTACATTACGGACTTTGCAGATGAAGCATTGTTTGATCATCCAAAAGTGATCATTACGCCACATATCGGTGGTTCAACTATTGAAGCGGAAGATACGAGTGCTTTAATGGCGGCGCGTCAGTTAGATGAATATTTAACAACTGGTAATATCATTAATTCGGTGAACTACCCAGATATTGATGAACCATTTGTGACGAAGTATCGTGTTGGTATTATTCATGAAAATGTGCCGAATATGATCAGTCAAATCTCGAAGTTTTTTGGTGACAACGGCATTAACATTGAACAATTGAGCAATCGTGCTGTCGGTGCCTATGCGTATACCTTGGTGGCAATCAATGATTTCACCCCAGAACAACAAGAGTATGTGAAGACAGCGTTGGATGAGATTCCACATGTGATTTTGACCCGTCGCTACGTCAACGACATGTTTTAAGGATAGGAAAACAAGATGAAAGATTTACAAGAAGCTGCGATTGCGAAGTTAGCGGAACGCGGTGTAACCATCGCTGATATTACTACTGGTACGCAGACATTTTTAACGGACAAGTACCACGATGCGATTGATGCTGAAAAACTCAACGCAGCCGTCTTACAGGTGCTTCACAAAGATGAAGTGGCCGACATCGTGCTAACGGCGATTTATCTGGATGAACAAGCCGCCGTGATGCCAGCGTCACAACCTTTAAAGGCACGTTTGCAACGAGATGCCAACGGGCATAACGTTGACGAAATTTTAGCCATTGCGATTACGCAACAATTCTCAGCCGCAGCCACAGTGCATTATGGGCTTTTAGATGATCTAAAGCCGGGTCTGATTGGCGAAATTAACGATCGGACTGATAGCATTAACGTGTATTTGGATGATATTTTAGCCGCGTTGATTGCGAGTGCAGCCATGACCTACCTCGAACTATTGGGTGGCAATAACTATTAATCGCGACGCAAGACACGAGAGAAGCCTAGTCAGCTAGGCTTTTTTTTGTTAAAATTAAGACCATATTGACAAAATCAAGGAGATGTTAACATGTCAGGACATAGTAAGTGGCATAACATCCAGGGCCGTAAAAACGCCCAAGATGCTAAGCGTGGTAAAATTTTCCAGAAACTAGCACATGATTTGTACGTCGCGGCTAAGGCCGGCGGAGCTGACCCTAACATGAATGCGTCACTGCGTTTGGTAGTGGAAAAGGCCAAAGCTGCGAATATGCCAAAAGATAATATTCAACGTGCCTTGGATAAGGCATCAGGTGCCGGTGGCCAAAAGTTTGAAGAAGTGACTTATGAAGGTTATGGGACCGCGGGTGTTGCGATTTTAGTTGAAGCCTCAACGGACAATATCAACCGAACGGTATCAAGTATTCGTAATTCGTTCAAGCATTTTGGTGGGGCACTTGGGACAAGTGGTTCAGTGGCTTTCCAGTTCGATCGGAAAGGTTACTTAGCGATTAACCGCGCTGATTTCCCGGATCTAGATGAAGATACGGTGCTGGAAGCAGCATTGGAAGCTGGTGCTGAAGATGTGCAAACACAAGACGAAGTTTTTGAAATTTACACGACAGCCGCTGATTTTCAAGCAGTTGAGTCGGCGATGACAGCTGCAGGTTATGTGTTTGAAGAAGCTGAAGTGACGATGATTGCGCAAAATCCAGCGGAAATTTCGGATGAAGATCGTGAAAAACTCGACAAGTTGGTTGACGAATTAGAAGAAAACGAAGATGTTTTGGCAGTTTATACCACTGCTGACTAAAAAAGAACCTCATTGTGGTGTACCCCGAAAGTTGCTTTAACTTTCGGGGTACACCATATTTGAGGTTCTTTTTCTATTGTTGCGTTTGGGCTGTTGCAATTAATTGCTGCACAAAGGCGGTCAAAGCAGCAGCGTCTTTCTCGTCAGGCCGGAGATTGATTTTAACACCTTCAGCGCCTTTAATCGCTTGGGTTTTGGCAAATTGGGCTTCAAATTTTGGGACGGCAACACAGTAATCTGATAAATAGTAAGTGTCACCCGAACCGGCAACACCGTAAACAACGTGGTCTAAGGTAGCGTTGGCTAAATCTTCGAAGAAATCCAAACCTTCGTCTGGGAGGGAGCCTTGATCGTAGGTGTAGGGCACAACGACAGCGATATCAACGTTTTCAAATTCATCAACCTCGGTTTGAGAGATTTCCGTTTTCTTAACGGCAATATTGGCAGCTTCAAACGCTGCGACGACGATGTCTGCGACCTCTTCGTTATTACCAGTAATTGTTGCGTATACGACGTGTGCCTGCATGTGTATTTGTGATGGGACAGGGCCATCATGTGATGGTTTGACCGTGTCGCCATATCCTCCATTTGTTATTAGTATTCATTATAAAGGAGTGGGGCGTAAAATTACAGTTGGAGTTCGTGAATAAAAACACGTAATATGACAATTTGTTGACAAAACACTAAAATGACTTTACACGTTTAAGGCGAGGCCTTAACATTAGGAATGGAAATTTAATAAAAAAACCGCGACTTCTTGATAGATTTGCGACCGCTTAGGAGATTACAAATGATACACCAGTTGTTGGCTGAATTTATGGGCACAGCGCTCATGATTATTTTCGGTGTCGGCGTGCATGCTGACGATGTATTGAATCGGACGAAGTACCATGGTTCCGGACACATTTTTGCAATCACGACCTGGGGATTTGGGATTACCATTGTACTGTTCGTCTTTGGTGATGTCTTTATCAACCCGGCCATGGCCATGGTGCAATTAGTGCTGGGCCGAATTGATTTTTGGTATTTCTTGGCCGTTAGTGTCGTTGAAGTATTGGGTGCTTTGGTTGGTGCCTTAATTGTGTACGTGATGTATGCTGATCAATTTAAGTTATCTGAAAAAGATATTGATCCAGTCATTGTTCGTAACATTTTCTCAACAGCACCGGCGATTCGTAATTTACCCCGGAACTTCTTCGTCGAAGCCTTTGCGACCTTTATCTTTATGACAAGTATTTTGGCGATTTCAGCTCGGGCCGGGGATGTCCCTGGAATGGTACCGTTGGCGATTGGCTTCCTGGTATGGGCTATTGGTATGGGTCTTGGTGGTACGACCGGCTTTGCCATGAACTTAGCGCGTGATATGGGGCCAAGATTAGCCTATGCGATTATTCCTTGGAAAAATCGCACAACGGCTGACTTCAAGTACGGCATCTTAGTACCAGGTATTGCACCGTTTGTTGGGGCAATTCTAGCCGCACTATTTTCAAAATACTATTTAGGCCTCTAATCGGCCTTTTTTTATTGGTCAGGGTCACTTGTAATTTAAAGTGGCTTCGCTATAATTGAGATACGCTATGAATAAAGAGGAAAAAATCATGACATTAACAGAATCACAATACAATGCTTTAAAAGTGGCTTTTGATAACGGTATTTTAGATCATGACGCTCAAGCCAAAGCAGCATTGGCTATTTTACTTGACGCCGTAGCGCCACAATAATTGTTGCAAAAATAACAAAATGGTGCTAAACTAACTTCAATAACGTTGATAAGGACAACTCAAGTGTTAGCAAGCGAATAGAGAACTCATGGTTGGTGGAAATGAGTGGCTTGTGCAGGCGAGACTACCTTTGAGTGATAGTGAGTAAAGTCTGAAAGCTATCCGGGTGACACCGTTAACTGTCATTTGAGTGGCACGTTTTGTGCTGAACTTGGGTGGTACCACGGTAAAACGTCCCTTTGAGTCACAATGGCTCAAAGGGACGTTTTTGTTTTTTAAAATGTTATCAACGTTTGTCGCAGTACAAACGCCAGTGAAAGGAAATAATGATTATGTCAGAAATTAAGCTTACTTTTCCCGATGGTGCCGTGAAGGAATTCCCAGCGGGGACAACGCCATTGGTTGTGGCCGAAAGTATTTCAAAGTCTTTGGCTAAGAAGTCAGTCTCAGCTAAGTTAAATGGTGCTTATGTGGGGATGCATGATGTCATCCCAGCATCCGGTGATTTTCAATTAATTACAACAGCTGATGATGAAGCCTTGGATTTGCTCCGTCATTCTGCCTCACACTTATTGGCACAAGCCTTAAAGCGCTTACCAAAGTTTGCTAATATGCACTTTGGCGTGGGCCCATTTATCGACAATGGGTTCTACTATGATACAGATAATGGTGCTGGTAACCAAGTGACCGTGGAAGATTTTGCTGAAATCGAAGCGATGATGCACAAGATTGCCAAGGAAGACTTGCCAATTGTGTCACGCGAAGTATCCCGTGACGAAGCCTTGGCAATGTTTGCAGACGATCCTTATAAGGTTGAATTGATTTCAGATTTGCCTGAAGATGCGACAATCACGATTGCTGTGCAAGGGGATCACGTTGAATTGGATAAGGGTGGTTTGGTGCCATCAACAGGTTGGTTGAAGCACTTTAAGTTGACGTCAGTGGCTGGAGCCTATTGGCGCGGTAAGTCATCTAACCCAATGATGCAACGTGTTTATGGGATTGCGGAATGGAAACAAGCCGACGTGGAAGCGGAATTGCAACGTCGCGAGG
>USIU01000065.1 GCA_900554745.1 uncultured Leuconostoc sp. | reverse complement strand
GCCGCCGTATCTGACTTTAAACCAGCCACATTGGCCCAAGATAAAATCAAGAAACAAGGGACTGGTGGGTTGACGTTAAATCTCATCCAAAATCCTGACATCTTGCAAACGGTCGGTCAGCAAAAGGCTCGACATCAGCTAGTCGTTGGCTTTGCGGCGGAGACGCAAGATGTGATTGCATATGGGCAAGCCAAGCTGAAAAAGAAACATGCGGATATGCTCATCGTCAATGATGTGAGTTCGCCAAATATTGGGTTTTCGTCAGATGATAATGTGATTACCATCTTAACGCCGGACCAGCCAGCCGAAACTTTGCCGCAAGCAGATAAATTAACCTTAGCTCGCGAGATTATGCAACGGATTAGCGCATTGAAGTCATGATGTTTTTGTGTTAAAATATGGTGTTACACATCGATTACAGGAGGAAAATGTGACTGGGATGGTGCCACAAAGCGCATCCCGACAATTGGGATGTTGGTCTCGTTATGAGCCACGTCCAGACGTCACATGCTGACAAACATGGCAGACGAAGAAGAAAACAAGGCCTCTAAGTATCATATTGGCGACATTTTACTCGCACCAGCTTATGGTAATTTGGAAAAGCCATTTACTGGACAAGTTGAAAAAGTTTATGAAAATTCATTGTTAGTTGAGATCACGGAAAATGATCCAGCTGACCAACCCACTGTTAATGAAATGAATCATCGCGCAGTGGTCCGAATGGATGAAATTGAAGTAATTAAGCATGCCCCAGCACCTAAAAAGACTGAGGCTGACGTTGAAGAATAAAGATGTTTCGGTAATTCATTACCAGCGAGTCTGAGTGGGTGTGAGTCAGACAATGAAGGAAACGGCGCGTATTTGGAGTCAAACAATCAGATATTGAGCGGCGAAAGCTATTAGAGTGGTACCGCGGGTGTAAACTCGTCTCTTGTCATACAGCAAGAGACGAGTTTTTATTTTGCGGGCAAAAAATACGGTATAATAAAAACTAATATAAAAAAGGATATAGAGACATGGCAGATAACACACAAGTTGTCACAGCACTAGCAGCAGTGTTGACAGATTTAACAGCATCAGAAATTGCTGAAAAATTAGAAGCACCAAAGTCATCAGAATTAGGGGATGTTGCCTTTCCAACGTTTACGTTAGCGAAAGTTTTGCGGCAAGCGCCACAACAAATTGCGGCCAATATTGTCGCAGAAATTGACCAAACTGGTTTTGAAAAAGTTGTCGCAACTGGTCCTTATGTGAATTTCTTCTTGGATAAAGTGGCGACATCACGTGAGACGTTGCAAACAATTTTGACTTTACAGGCGGATTATGGGAACAACACCGATGGTCAAGGCGCCAATGTAACGATTGATATGTCTTCTCCTAACATCGCCAAGCCGATGTCAATGGGCCACTTGCGCTCAACAGTGATTGGGAATGCGCTGGCCAATATCACGGCTAAAAATGGTTACCAACCCATCAAAATTAACCATTTGGGCGATTGGGGCACACAATTTGGTAAGTTGATCTACGCCTACAAGACGTGGGGATCAGAAGATGAAGTGAAAGCGGATCCGATTGCAACGTTGCTACGTTATTACGTGGAATTCCATGAAAAGGCCAAGGCTGATGACAGTTTGAATGATGAAGGTCGTGCTTGGTTTAAAAAGTTAGAAGACGGTGATGAAGAAGCTTTGGCACTGTGGGCGTGGTTCCGTGAAGAATCCCTCAAAGAATTTACAGAAATCTATGATCGCTTAGATATTAGCTTTGATTCATTTAACGGCGAAGCGTTCTACAACGACAAGATGGACAAAGTCGTGGATCACTTGACTGAAAAAGACTTGTTGGTCACATCCCAAGGTGCCCAAATTGTTGATTTGTCAGAGATTAACCCCAACTTGACGCCTGCGATGATTAAGCGTACCGATGGGGCGACCTTGTACATGACCCGTGATTTGGCTGCAGCGGTTTATCGTAAGGAAACGTATGATTTTGCCAAGTCACTGTATGTGGTGGGTGGTGAACAACGTGAACACTTTGTGCAAATGAAAGCTGTCTTGTCATTGATGGGCTTTGCGTGGGCCGATGATGTGGAACACATTTCCTTTGGGTTGATTACATTCAATGGTAAGAAGATGTCAACCCGTAAGGGTGATGTGGTCTTGTTGAAGGATGTGTTGAATGATGCGCATGATTTGGCCTTGAAGCAAATTCAAGAAAAGAACCCAACCCTTGAAAACAAAGAAACAGTTGCCGAACAAGTCGGTGCAGGTGCCGTGGTCTTCCATGATTTGATGAATGACCGCACCAACAACTTTGACTTTAATTTGGAAGAAGTAGTCCGTTTTGAAGGCGACACGGGACCATATGTGCAATATACTAATGCTCGTGCGAAGTCAATCTTGCGTAAAGCACCGGTATCAGTGAGCTTGGATGCCGTAACGCTTGATGATCCAATGACTTGGGATATTATCACGACCTTGAACAGCTTCCCAGCGACAGTGCAACGTGCTTGGCAACAACGCGAAGCTAGCATCATTGCCAAGTATGCGTTGACGCTATCACGCGCCTTTAATAAGTACTATGCCAACTCAAAGATTTTGACAGCTGATGACCAATTGCAAGCACGTTTGGCCTTGGTTGAAGCCGTGACAATTGTGTTGACCGAAAGCTTACGTTTGCTAGGTGTCAAAGCCCCAGAAGAAATGTAACCAGGTATTGCGGGGCTGTATTTGCAGTTGGCAGCAGTGATTCTCATGTAGGAGAAAAGTATGATTTCAAAACAACAACGGCAGGCGTTGATTCTGGAGATTATTCAAAATCAAGTGATTACGAGCCAAGAAGATTTACTCAGTGAGTTATTGAAAAATCAAGTTGAAACGACGCAGACAACGATTTCTCGTGATATTCGGGCGTTAGGCATTGTGCGCATTAAAGATATTGATGGTCAATTACGGTATCAACAATTGTCGACAGATGCGGATCAGGCGGGCGCACCGGTGACAGCCAATGCTGTGGACTCGGCCATTGCTGAATATGCCCTATCTGTTACGCGTGTGCAATTTATGACGATTATTAAAACAACTGATTCAAGTGGCAACGCTGTTGCAGGGATTATTGACGATGCTCATCTGCCAGAAGTTGTGGCGACATTGGCTGGTTTTGACACCATTTATGTTACCAGTCCAGATGATGCAAGTGCCGAAGTGCTGACAGCGCGTTGGTCAGCTTTGATAGGTTAAAGTATGAAGGCGTTGAAGCAATTGATTCAGAAAATACGTGATAAGGTTGGGCCAGTTGCCCAACGTTGGCAGCTGTGGCGGTTATTGGTGGTCATCTTTTTAACTGGTTTTCTGCTCATGAGTGTGTATCTCGTCGTGCTCGCCAAGACAGCTCATGTGCAAAACTTGCAAGCAACCTTGGCGCAAACCACTGCTGTGTATGATGATGCGGGGGATAAAGCGGGCGAACTGTATTCGCAAAAAGGTACTTACGTCAGTTATGACAATATTTCGCAAAATATGCGTGATGCCGTGATATCGAGTGAAGACCGTAATTTCTACAAGGAGCACGGGTTCTCAATTAAGGGTATTTTGCGTGCTGCTGTTCTCAACCTGAAGAATAAATTGACGGGTTCGTCAGCGATTGCTGGTGGTGGCTCAACGCTAACGCAGCAGTTAGTGAAAAATGCTTACCTGACGCAAGAGCAAACGATGACGCGTAAGGCCAAAGAAATTTTCCTGTCGATGCAAGTTGAGCAGGTGTATACCAAAAACCAGATTTTAACCATGTATCTCAATAATGCTTGGTTTGGTCATGGGGTTTGGGGCGTCGAAGATGCCGCACAAAAGTATTTTGGCGTCCATGCGCGTGACTTAACTACCTCACAAGCAGCTACTTTAACGGCGATGTTGCCAAGTCCGGCATTGTATAATCCAATTGACCATCCACAAGCAGCCCTTGATCGGCGTAATGTCGTATTGGGCACGATGGTTGCCAATAAAAAGTTATCTGAATCAGAATACAAGTTAGCCAAAGCGGCCCCAATGACGTTACACGACACGTATAACAGTCAAAATAATTATCGTTATCCATGGTTCTTTGATGCCGTTATCAACGAAGCGATTCAAACGTATGGTTTGACTGAAACGGATGTCATGAATCGCGGGTATAAGATTTATACGACGTTAAACCAGCAAGATCAAAAGCATTTGCAAACGGATTTTGATAATCCGGCCATGTTTAATTACAATACCGACGCTCAGGCCGCCAGTGTGATTCTCAATGCCAAGACTGGTGGCGTACGTGCTGTCGTTGGTGCGCGCGAGGCCACGCACACCTTCCGGGGATTCAATTATGCGACCCAGTCAAGACTCTCACCTGGCTCAGCGATTAAACCTATTGCGGTTTATGCACCAGCTTTAGAACGTGGTTATAGTATTGATACTATGTTGCCAAATACGACACGGACGTTTGGCACGAATAATTATTCAGTGCATAACGCCTTAGACGTGCAAACAGCAGATGTGCCAATGTATTCAGCCTTAGCGCACTCGTATAATGTGCCGGCCGTTTACTTACTCAATAAAATCGGCGTCAATGCGGGTTATGCGAGTGCAAAAAAGTTTGGTTTGCCGTTAACTGAGAAAGATAAGAATTTGTCGTTAGCCTTGGGTGGTTTGACGACTGGGGTGTCACCGATTCAAATGGCACAAGCTTATACCGCGTTTGCCAATGATGGGGTGATGAGTGATGCACACTTTATTACCAAAATTGTCGATGCCACGGGTAAAGTGATTGTGTCACAACCAAAGGCCAAGCAAACACGTGTCATCAGTTCACGGGTTGCCGATAATATGACACGGATGATGCTTGGGACTTATACGAATGGGACTGGTTTAGGCGCGGCGCCCCGCGGCTACACCATTGCAGGTAAGACAGGCACCACTGAAAATTCTAATGATACGCAAAATGCGCAATCGTCTAAGGATTCATGGGCGCTTGCCTATACCAAAGATGTGGTATCTGCCTACTGGATGGGCTTAGATACGAAGAACAAAGATAATAGTTTGCCATTGGGTCTCACAGCAACAATGGGCCCATTGGTGAAGTATTCACTCCAACAAATTTTGCCAAATACCCCTGAGACAAACTTCTCAGTCACGAACCCTAATAGCACGTCAGATGATAGTAATCAGACGAGTCAGGGCATCGATTGGGGCCGTTTGGGGTCTGATTTCTCCAATGGGGTCAATCAGGCGGTTAATGGGGCTGGTAAAGCCTGGCAAGCAGTTAAAGGCCTCTTTGGTGGCCAATAATCACTTTAAGTTGCAAAAATAGAAAGTAAGCAGGATAATGATATGACAGTTAATATTTATGATAACGCCAACGAAATGGCCAAAGTTTTGAAGACAACACCACAATACACAGCTTGGCAAGCCGCATTTGATGCTATCCAGGCTGATGCAGAAGCTAAGGCATTGTTTGATCAATTCCAAGACATTCAAATGGCTGTACAACAAATGATGCAAACACAACAACAACCAACAGCAGAACAAGAAAAAGAATGGAATGCTGTTGCTGACAAAGTGCAAAAAAATGAGACAATCACGGCGTTGTTGGCTGCCGAACAGGCGTTGAACACATTGTTGACTGAATTAAATGATATTGTCACAAAGCCAGTGGCAGATGCCTACGCAGCTTTGCGTCGCTAAATTACAGCAAAGTAGGCCAGATGGCATACTTTGTCATGAAAGAGGAAAATAATGTTAAAGAAGTTTTTTGCGTTTTTCAAGGAATGGCTTGTGCCAATCGGTTCAGCGTTAATTATTGTCATCTTGATTCGCACGTTTCTATTTACGTTTGTTCATGTCAGTGGTCCGTCGATGACGCCCAATTTGCAAAATAACGAGTTGGTGATTTTGAATAAAATTGCTAAATATCAACGAGGTGACGTCGTTGTTTTTGATGCCCGGCAAGAAGATCCAAGAATTCGTCCGGGTGAAAAAGATTATGTAAAACGCATTATTGGTGTGCCGGGTGACACGGTCTCATATAAGGACTCAAATCTTTATGTGAACGGTAAACAGGTTAACCAAGACTTTATTGGCATTAATGAACGCACCGAAGGCACAGAGATGTCTTTTGGTAATAATTGGTCATTAGCGAGTCTCTCAGCCAGTGATTTGTGGCAAAAGAAGGATCGCAACAAGGTAAAAGTGCCTGCTGGAGAATACTTTGTGATGGGTGATCACCGTTCAGTTTCTAACGATGGGCGTTACTTTGGATTCGTTGATGCTAAGCACATCGAAGGTAAGGTAATTGTTCCATTCTGGAATTCAAATCAAACGGCTAAAGCTAACGTCAACCAACAAAATAAGCATTTCTTTGCAAAATAACATTTGCAACTAGGTTAAAAAAATGCTACTATATGTGAAACGATAAAACCTTTAATTAAGTCCAGAGAGACTTGCAAGGCATTTAGATACTCGGGGTCGTAGTCTATACTAATGACCGTAATTTTCTAGAACCGCGTAAGTCTATGGACTTGCGCGGTTTTTGTATAAAGAGGGGTATTATGCGAAATTTTCTGAATATAAATGCACTCGATCGTGGTGATGTGCTAAAGTTAGTGCAACGAGCATTAGCCTTAAAAGCGGGTGCTTCGCCAACACAGACACCGTTCACGGTTGCCAATCTCTTTTTTGAAAATTCAACGCGTACGCATACGAGTTTTCAGATGGCCGAAAATAAACTAGGTTATCATCAGATTGTGCTCGATCCACAAACCAGTTCGATGTCAAAAGGGGAAAGTTTAGCAGATACCCTCAAA
>USIU01000064.1 GCA_900554745.1 uncultured Leuconostoc sp. | reverse complement strand
CGGACAGCAGGTCACGATTGATGGTAAACATTCAAAAACATCAGATCCTCTCCAAGCACTCAGTGATTTGGTCGTCACACAAGGAGCCACATACCCAGACCTCCCGTTTACTGGTGGCGCAATTGGCTATATTGGTTTTGATACGATTGCGACTTATGAAAATTTGGGTAAGTTGCCACCAGATACGCTGGGAATGGCAGATATTCATATGTTTATTTATGATACTTTTTTGATCTTTGATGCGTTAACCCAGACCATAACTATCGTATCAGATGGTCACTATACCCAAGCCAGCGATGCACAATTGGCAGATCGGATTGAACGTGTTTTAACACAGTTAACAACACCAGTTACAGCCGAAAATAAACCAGTCAACCAACAAAAATTAACGCCAGTGTCAAATATGACTGCTGATCAATTTAAACAAATCGTCCGTAAGGTCAGACAACTCATTACTGATGGCGATCTCTTTCAAATGGTGCCATCACAACGGTTTAGTATGCCGTTTGAAACGGATCCCTTTGATTATTTTCGCTTGTTACGTGCGGAAAATCCAACAGCTTATCGCTATTATCTTGATTTTGGGGTGGCACAAATTATTGGTGCTTCACCGGAACGTTTAGTTCAAGTTGTTGGGCAACAAGTGATCACAAATCCTATTGCTGGGACGAGACGACGTGGTCAAACCTCTGATGAGGATCACATAATCGGTCAAGGCTTATTAAATAATGAAAAAGAACGCGCCGAACATCAGATGTTAGTCGATCTTGCTCGAAATGACATCGGTAAGGTGGTAACCTATGGTTCTGTTAAGGTGACCAAACTATTGGCTTTACAAAAATATTCATATGTGATGCATTTAGTGTCAGAAGTGACAGGGCAGCTTAAACCTGGGACACCCGCGATTGCTGCGCTTAAAGCAACACTACCAGCTGGGACAGTCAGTGGTGCACCGAAAGTACGTGCCATCCAACGTATTTATGAAATGGAACCCACAAGACGTGGGGTATATGCTGGGGCAATTGGCTATCTATCACAAAATAATCAAATGGATTTTGCGATTGCTATTCGAACAATGATTGTCAAAGATGGCCGTGGTTATATTCAAGCAGGTGCAGGTGTGGTCTACGATTCAATCCCCGAAAAAGAATACGACGAAACGTTAAACAAGGCCAAGACACTCTTACAGGCGGGGGTCAAGGCATGATTTTAATTGTGGACAATTATGACTCCTTCACGTATAATTTGGCACAAATTGTTGGGCAATATACGCGGGTTAAAGTGCTACGCAATGATGATCCGTCTTTGCGGTCGATTGCACGACAAGCTGCAGGTATTATTTTTTCCCCTGGTCCTGGACGACCAGAGCAGGCTGGTATGATGCCGGCACTCATTCGAGAATTTGCAACTCAGGTGCCTATGTTAGGCATCTGCTTGGGACACCAAGCGATTGGGGAAGTTTTTGGTGGCACAGTGACCCACGCCAAACAAGTGCGTCATGGCAAAATTTCAGATATGGTAACGATTGCACCATCACCATTGATGATAGCGGAACAAACGCCGGTAATGCGCTACCATTCATTGATTATTCCGGCAGATCAAATGCCGAAGAATTTTATTATAACGGGTATTGCAATGGATGATCATGAAGTGATGGCTATGCAACATCGTGATTTGCCGATCTTTGGTTACCAATTTCATCCAGAATCAATCGGGACACCGGCGGGGACACAAATGATTCAACGTTTTGTTGCTTTAGTTATCGCGCAAACGAGTCATCACTGACAGGTTGAAGCTGACACTTGAGAGCAACCTAACCACACAAAAAGGCACACAATTTTTCGAAAAATTGTGTGCCTTTTTTATGTGGCGTTGTGCCGGTTTAGCGAGCTGATTTAAAGTAAAAAATGAGTAGGCTAAAAATGAGTAGGGATAAACTAATTGCCAATAAATTAAAGCAACCAAATCCAATTAAGACGCCGCCATGTGATTGGAGGAGTGCGGCAACTGTGGTACCTAAAGCGCCCATAAACATTTGTGTTGATTGAATAATGGCGGTCGCGTCAGATTTTACCGCGTCAGTTTGCTCTGCAATTGCGGCTGTTTGGGCATTGGTATACGACATATTTCGGCCAAGAATAAACAAAATGTAGAGCACAATCACTAAAATGAGACTTAACTGTTTCGTCATCATTGTCAACACGATAACCGTGACGGTGAAAATGCTATGCCCCATATAAATCGGTATTTTAGCACCAATTTTGTCATACATACGACCAAATAAGGGGTTGAAAAAGGCGCCTAATAGGGTGCCAGGTAACAAAGCAAACCCCGCCCAAAAACTTGATGTCTGTTGCACATTTTGGAGATAGGTTGGGATGATTAAATTCAACCCCAACATGACAAACATATACAACGAAATTGCAATCAATAAGGCGGCAAATTTTAATTGTGTCAGCAGTTTCAAATTTAAGAATACTTTTTGTGAAGTATTGCTTCGCCAAATAAAAGCCAGTAACATGATGACGGCTAAGCTTAAATAGGGCCAATTCAAAGTGCCGGATTCAAGTGTATTAACCACCAGTAAGGCTGCCGTTAGCGACACAGCGAGAAGTGTGAAAGCCACGGTATCAAAGGATTTGGTGATGGGTGGTTGTTTAATTTTGCCAATTGTCCACCAACCCAATAGTAACGAGACGAATGGTGCGATTAATAGGATAAAGAAAATGGACCGCCAACCTAAAATGCCAACTAAGGCACCCCCGTAAGTCGGACCAAATGACGGCGCTAACCCAATCACCAGTGAGGCGAGCCCCATATAAGTGCCAACGTATTTAGCAGGGACGACATCGACAACATAGTTGAAGACTAACGGCATGGCAATACCAGCGGCAATGCCTTCTAGGATACGACCAAGCAAAAGCCACATCAGTGTGGGGGCGAAACCACTGAGTAGGGTGCCAATCAGGAAAATGAACACACTACTCAACCATAACCAGCGGCTATTAAAGCGCTTAATCAAAAAGGCACTGGTGGTAATCATGATGGTGACGGCTAAGAGATAAAGCGTCGTGACCCATTGAATCATGTTTAAATCGCGATTAAACTCTTGTGACAACACCGTAAAGGTAACATTCATAGCGGTTTCAGCCATAATGCCTGAGAAGGCCACGACAGAGAGGGCGACAATTGCCAAAAGTTCTTTTAACGCTACTTTTTCTGTCATGCATAAATTCCTTAAAAAAGCTGACGTGTCTTTCTAGACAGGCCAGCTTTGCAATACGATCAATTGCAGTAATTAAAATTGAATGATAATTCATTTAGTTTATAATGAATTTTCTGGCATGTCAAGTTTTCAGAGCCAATTCGTCATCAGATATTATGAGAATAATTTTTTATTCGTCGGTTTGCAATGTCGGATTAAAATTTATTAAATTGTGATTTATGAGATGCTATCTCATGATACGATCATAATAGTAGAAATTTAAAGGGTGTGACACAATGAAATTAAATAAAATGTGGTTGCTTATCGTGTTGTTAGTAGGTGTTGGGAGTGTTTTTTTCATCATGAAAACACAAGTAACGCGTGGATTTAAACCAGTACCAGCCGCGCAACTTGATCAGCATCTTAAAAGACAATATCCTGAATTTTATCAAACAATTGCCAATCATAACGGGACATTAACAGCTAATAATTTAATTGGTGTACCTGGCTTAGGGGGTGCGCGCTCTGTTGGTAAGACAAAGCAATGGCAATATACAACGAATATGACGCCGCAAAGCCTTACGCTAAATGACAAATATATCTTTGTGAGTGCTTATGATCATACGAAGCAATTAAATTCGGTGTTATTTGTGATTGACCGCAAAACCCATCAGCAAATTAAAACAATTGCCTTACCAACCCGTGCCCATGTTGGCGGGATTACGATTGACGATCGCACGCAAACCCTATATCTATCGGATGATAGTCAAGGCGTGACAAAATTAGGGCGTATTCAAATCAGTCGGCTGACTAAATCTAAAAAAGACCAAATTTTGATGCGGTTTGATGATGTGATGACGCTGACAGATATCAAAACTGCTGCGACAATTGAATATTACCAAGATGCCATCTGGGTTGGCACATTTAGCGCCAACAAAAATGGGTTGATTCAACGGTTTCCCATTAATCGTACAACTAATACGTTGGTGACTGATCCAGATAAGCAAGCGCCGACCGATAAATTGAATGGTGATACGCAACTTAAAACAACAAATGGTCATATTCAGGGTATCAATTTCTATCATGAAAATTTATATATTACTTTTTCTTATGGTAAACAGCCCGCTGCTATGATGCGTTACCAGTATGATGCGGCAGAAAATGAATTTACCTATGCTGGGACGATGGCGCAGTTGCCACCATATTTAGAAGGCATTGATTTTCAAGGGGATAATATTTGGCTTATTTTTGAATCAGGTGCCAAAGCTTACCGCAAGAAAACACCGATCATCATTGATCGGATTTTACAAACAGATATTTCAAACTTTGATTTTAAGTGATAAAAAGTGTTTTTGCTGACAAAATATCAGAATTTAATCAGGAAATAATCAAGCTTCATCCGCAACATCAGTCTATACTTGAGAGAAACCGAACATAAAAAGGATATCAACACATGTTAACAGGGATTATTTCAAGTTTACTCAATTTTAATGTTTATTTACCGCAACTGGCACACCAAAATCCAATTTTAGTTTATGGGATTTTATTTGCCTTAATCTTTATTGAAACAGGACTGGTGATCTTGCCGTTCTTGCCAGGTGATTCGATTCTATTTTTAGTGGGTTCATTGTCAACATTATCGTTGAATGGTCTGAATTTTTTGCTGTTAGTGCTCTTATTAGTGCCAGCAGCGATCCTAGGCGATTTTGTGAATTTTGAAATCGGGGAACATTTTGGGCCGGTCCTGTCTTCGAGTCGTTGGGGGGCCAAGCTCATTAGTCGTGACAAATTGCAAAAGTCGCAAAACTTTTTTGATAAACACGGTGCCAGTGCCATTATTTTGGCACGTTTTACACCAATCGTTCGAACGTTTATTCCGTTTTTGGCCGGCATGAGTCATATGCAATACGCCAAATTTGCCCGTTATAATGCGGTGGGTGGGGCGAGTTGGATTGTGCTGATGCTGTTAGCGGGCGCCTTGTTTGGGGCCATTCCGCTGGTCAAACAAAACTTTGAATTGATTACGGTGGGGATTGTGTTCATTTCAATCTTGCCAATGTTGGTCTCGACGCTACTGAATAAAACTAAACAAAGTTAAGTCAGTAACGTTCAATGCTGTGTTGCCACAGCATTGGACGTTTTTTGATTGTACATAGGGTATCAGTCAGGTCATGCAAGCAGTGAGATTCGTCTTGTCATCAGGTGATTTATGGTACAATATTTTCAGATTGGTAAAAAATAAATGCGCAGTATGTACGCATAATCGTAGTGACATATCATCACGATGTACTAAGGAGACGAACGATGGGAATGATTCATTTGCCGAATATGCGGTTTTATACCTATAACGGCGTATTCGATGAAGAAAAGAAATTAGGCCAGCAGATTGCAGTGGATGTCACGGTCCATTATCCAATTGAAACGGCGGTGAAGGATGATGATTTAAGCACAACGATTTCATATGTTGATGTCTATCAGCGGGTTGAAGCCATCGCGACTACAAGCCAATTCAATTTGATGGAAAGTCTAGCCAATGCGCTGTTAGAGGCATTGTTAACCCAATTTCCACAAGTTGATAAAATTGACGTTGCTGTCCACAAGGATTATATCCCATTGCCTGGTATCTATGATCCATTTGTCATTCATGTTAGCGGGACACCAAATGACCTAGCAAAGTGGGCTGAAGCATGACACGGGCTTATTTGAGTATGGGGGCTAACATTGGTGATCGGTTAGGCAATCTACAACGTGGGGTGCAATTGTTGCACGCCATGCCAGCCATTACCGTGACGGCTGTCTCCCAAGTCTATGAAACCCAACCGGTGGGTGGCGTGGCCCAGGATGATTTTTATAACATTGCGGTCCGATTAGAAACAACCTTGTCAGCACCAGAACTGTTGGCCAGCTTACATGCAATTGAACAACAACTCAAGCGTGTTCGCCAAATTCATTGGGGACCACGCACGATTGACCTCGACATTTTAGTTTTCGGGGATGAAGTCTGGTCAGATGAAATCTTGACCATTCCGCACCGTGAAATGGCAAACCGACGCTTTGTGTTGCAACCACTTTTAGATGTGATTGCCGCAGATCGGCGACATGAAATTGAACGATTATTAGCTAGCACGACCGACACCAATTGGGTGCGCGTTGTGACTGGTGCGAGAGTAGAATATGAAAACATTTAATAACGAACAAAACTTGAAACTCCAAGCAGGTGTCATGGAATTATTGGCGGCGATTGGGGATAATCCAGACCGTTCCGGTGTCATTGAAACACCAGAACGTGTTGTGAAAGCACACGCTGAAATCTTTGCCCATACGGGTGAGACGGCATTTACGGATTATAAACTTTTTGAAACGACGCAAGATGCTGACATGGTCGTTGTCGAAGGCATCCCTTTTTATTCCATGTGTGAACATCACTTATTGCCATTTTTTGGCACGGTTGATGTGGCTTACGTGCCGGATGGCGAAATTATTGGCTTAAGTAAAGTCCCACGTTTAGTTGATTGGGCAAGCCGTCGACCAAGTGTACAAGAAAATTTGACCCATTTAATTGCTGATGAAATGCAACGCATTGTGCATCCCAAAGGCTTGGCCGTTAACGTCACGGCCCGCCATATG
>USIU01000063.1 GCA_900554745.1 uncultured Leuconostoc sp. | reverse complement strand
GTGGTTGATTGTTGTGCGACACGCCATGGGCAGCGGTGATTTGCCTGTGTTGCTGGCGATTGCTTCGGTGTCCTCATCCTTGACATTAGCACTGACACTGCTAATTGCCGCGTGCCTGACGTTTGGTTATCTTCACCATGCGTCACGTCAGTGTGCCCCATTTGTGCCCTTCTTATTCAGTAGTTGGTTGCTGGTCATCCCCATTGAAAAAGTGATCACACCCATCATGTGATCACTTTTCTCAAGCATGTGTTGTCACTTTCTTTTGTGGCTTAATGGTGATATTAATATCCCCTTGTTTTGCCCCAATTGTCACAACACTATCTGTCGTAATATTACCGCGCAACAGTGCCTCACTTAAGGCATCTTCCACTTTTGTTTGTAGTACGCGACGAATTGGTCGGGCCCCATATTCTGGATCAAAACCAGCATCAGCAATCACATCAATGGCGGCTGGTGTGATTTTAACGGAAATCCCTTGTTCCGCCACCCGTTGCAAGATATCACGGCTCATCAACTTCACAATCGTATGAATTTCGGCTTTTGTTAATGGCTCAAAGACCACCGCCTCATCCAGTCGGTTAATAAATTCTGGCCGGAAAGTTTCTTTCAACGTTTCACGAATTTTTTCTGCAACTGCAGCATGATCATTTTTCAAGTCAACGGCACCAAAGCCCATCGCTTTTTCATCACGCAGTCTTGTGGCCCCAAGGTTAGATGTCATGATAATAATCGTATTCCGAAAATCAACCTTACGCCCCTTAGAATCGGTTAGGAAACCATCATCAAACACTTGCAACATGAGATTGAAAATATCTTGATGCGCTTTTTCGGCCTCGTCTAACAAAATCACGGAGTACGGATGATTGCGGACTTGCTCGGTAAGCTGACCGCCTTCATCATAGCCAACATAACCCGGCGCTGAACCGATCAACCGTGATGCTGACCAACGTTCTTGATATTCGGACATATCAATCCGAATCATATTGTCTTCATTACCAAAGACAGCTTCTGCCAAAGCCTTAGCCAACTCTGTTTTCCCAACACCAGTTGGTCCCAAAAACATAAAGGTTCCAATCGGACGGCTCGGATCTTTCAGGCCAGAACGGGCACGACGAATGGCCCGAGCAACAGCAGAAATCGCTTGCTTTTGTCCCACAACACGGCGTCCAAGCACCGCTTCAAGATTAACGAGCCGTTGCTTTTCGTTCTTCTCCAACTGCGTCAAAGGCACACCCGTTTGTTGTGAAATGACTTCCGCAATGTCTTCTGCCGTCACGTGCAAATCGTATTGTGGCCGGTCAGCCGCCGTTTGATTAGCCAGCTTTGCCGTCAACTTATCCAGCTTGTTTTTAACCTTCATTTCTTCTGCACGCAACTGCGCCGCCTTTTCAAAGTCAAGTGCCGTAATGGCATCATCCTTGGCTGTCGTGAGTGCCGCTAAGCGTAACTGCGTTTTTTGGATGGCATTTGGCTTATCGACTGCATCAATTCGCACCTTAGCCCCAGCTTCATCCATCAAATCAATGGCCTTGTCTGGCAAGAAACGATCTGTAATATAACGTGACGAGAGCTTTACTGCTGCCGCAATCGCTTCGTCATCGATTTGTACTTGGTGATGCGCTTCAAATTTCGGGCGAATACCCGTCAAAATCGCAATCGCATCCGCTTGTGACGGTTCGTTTACCGTCACTGGTGCAAAACGTCGTTCCAAGGCAGCATCTGACTCGACATATTTTTGATATTCATCAAAAGTTGTGGCCCCGAGCGTTTGAATTTCACCACGCGCCAATGCCGGCTTTAAAATATTGGAAGCATCAATGGCGCCTTCAGCACCACCCGCACCAATCAAGGTGTGGAGTTCATCAATAAATAAAATGACTTGCCCATCATGATAAATTTCATCAATAATCTTTTTTAAGCGATCTTCAAACTCACCACGATACTTTGTCCCAGCGACTAATGAGCCCATATCAAGTGCCATGAGGCGCTTGTTTTTTAGTGAATCTGGTACGTCGTTAGTGACAATGCGCTGTGCCAACCCTTCCGCAATCGCCGTTTTACCAACGCCAGGTTCGCCAATCAGCACCGGATTATTCTTCGTTCGCCGTGACAAAATCTGTACAACTCGACGTACTTCACCCGACCGTCCGACAATCGGATCCATCTTATTGTCTTGCGCCAGTTGCGTCAAATCACGCGCTAGGCTATCTAGTGTTGGCGTGCCTTGTGGTTGCTGACGCTCATGTTGTTTCATCTGCTTACGTACATCTGTCACTCCTAATTTGCGTAGGATCGCACGTCGCATTTCTTGTAAGTTAGTATCCAAAGCCAACAAAATACGTGACGACAAAATACTTTCATCTTGCAACAATGCTAACAAGATGTGTTCTGTGCCCACGCGGGGTTGCGCTAAAGCGCGTGATTCTTCACCCGCTTGTCGTAAAATATCAGCTGCCTTTGGTGAGTAAGGTAAATAACTATTTTTATCATAACGCGAGGTCATGCCATAGCCAGTAAAGTGTTCAATCTCTTCACGAATGTCGTCATCTGTCACATTAAACTGACTTAAAATTTTACTCGCGATGCCTTCTTTTTCAATCGCTAAAGCCAGCAACAGGTGTTCAGTCCCAACAGCCTGATGCTTGAAATATTTTGCCTGTTCTTGTGCTAAAACAAGGACGTTTTGCGCACTAGGTGTGTATGTATTATCCATATTATGCCCTCCATTTTTAAGGCAATCGCGTTTCAGATTGACTTATATTATAACGCACGCGACGGGGTTTAGAAACTAATCTGTTTCATAATGCAAAAAGCCGAAACAATCCGTTTCGACCTTTACTGATTAATTTGGGTTTTTCAAACTCAACTGCCATTGCAAATAGGCGTTAATGAATGGATCTAAGTCCCCATCAAGTACTTGTTGTGGCTGATTGGTTTCATAGTTCGTCCGGTGATCTTTCACCATTTGATAAGGATGCAAAACATATGACCGGATTTGTGAACCCCAACCATTTTCGAGCTTTTCGCCCGTCAACGCTGCCCGTTCTGCTTCCTGCTTGTCCAATTCTAACTGATACAGCTTCCCTTTCAACAAGCGCATCGCATAGTCACGGTTACCATACTGTGTTCGTTCAACTGTTGAGGATACAACGATACCCGTTGGTTCGTGGGTCAGACGCACACCAGTTGATACCTTGTTGACATTTTGACCACCGGCACCACCCGAACGGAAAACATCCATCTTAATATCATCATCACGAATTTCCACTTCAATCGTGTCATCCAATTCTGGCATGACATCAACACTCACGAAACTTGTGTGACGACGACCCGCTGAGTCAAAGGGTGAAATGCGCACAAAGCGATGGACACCCTTTTCGCTGCGCAAGAAACCATAAGCATTATGCCCGGAAATCTTAATGGTTGCACTGTCAATCCCAGCTTCATCGCCCGCGTGGTAATCCAACACGTCCACTTGGAAGCCATGTTGTTGCGCCCAACGCGTATACATGCGATACAAATTCGCCCCCCAGTCCGTTGATTCAGTCCCACCGGATCCGGGATGCACTTCCAAAATAGCATTGTTGGCATCATAAGGTTCGGTCAACAATTGTTCTAAATTGTATGCTTCAACATCCTTTTGGACTTTTTCCACGCTAGCCGCGAGTTCAGCTGCGGTATCCGCATCTTCAGGATCTTCAGACAACATTTCGATGAGGACAGCAATTTCTTCAGCCTGATTCGTCAAGTTTAAAAACGAATCGCGACGATTCTTCAAAATGTTGTTTTCTTCAATAACTTTTTGTGCCTTAACATTATCATCCCAAAAACCTGGCTCTGTCATACGGTTTTCAAAATCAGCAATTTCTTCTGTCAACGCTTCCAGATCCAGTGTGCCACGAAAACGGGCAATATTTTCTTCGATATCTGCTAACGCATGTTTAGCATCAATAATTTCCATTCCAGTATCCCTTCAAAACAAAAACGAACACAAGGTTCGTCGTAATTATGCAACCGTCAACCATCAGGCATGGTAACTCTTAAGCTTGTAAGTTTTGACGGATTTCTGCTTTCATAAAGGTGCGCGTTGCATCATATTCCACATCAGCAATCATTTTGTTGAAGTTTTCAAACGCTTCGTTTTGATATTCAATCAGTGGGTTCAATTGCCCATAACCACGCAAACCAACACCCTGACGTAAACGATCCAAGGCATCAATGTGGTCTGTCCAGTGTTGATCAATGGCACGCAAAATGACCACTTTTTCAAATTCCAACATTTGTGCAGGATCATAAAGTTGTCCCTGCTTAACACGATAATTTTCTTTGGCTAAATTCAATAACAACGCTTTAATCTCATCGCGCGATAAACCGTTTAACTGAGCTACTGAAATATCGTTTTCATTCACCAAAGCATTACCAGCAAAGGTAACAATTTGATCGAGATGCCAGTCAGCCGACTTCTTACCCTTGGTTTGTGCATCCACGACCCGATTAATAGTCCGTTCAACCATTGGCAATAGTACCCAATCCAATGATTTAGTTTCGTCAATCACGATATCACGTTGACGATACATCAATTCACGTTGCTCACGCACCACGTCATCATATTGCAACACGTTCTTACGTGTATCATAGTTGTTACCTTCAACACGCTTTTGCGCTGATTCAACCGAACGCGTAATCAGACGGTTCTTGATCACCGTCTCTTCTTCGTCCAAATTCATCCGTTCCCAAATCAAGCGAATACGTTCGGCACCAAAACGAATCATCAAGTCATCTTCTAACGACAAGAAGAATTGTGAGAAGCCTTCATCGCCTTGACGACCTGCACGACCACGCAATTGGTTATCAATTCGACGAGATTCATGACGTTCTGTCGCAATAACAGCTAAACCACCTAATTCAGACACACCAGGGCCAAGCTTAATATCTGTACCACGTCCGGCCATGTTAGTCGCCACTGTCACGGCACCACGTTGACCAGCGTTGGCAATAATTTCAGCTTCCTTTGCGTTATTTTTAGCATTTAACACGTTATGTGGCACATTTTGAGCCATCAAAATTTTAGACAACAATTCAGATGATTCAACAGAGCCTGTTCCAATCAGAATGGGTTGGCCTTTGGCGTGTAATTCTTGGATTAATTTCACAACCGCATTATACTTCGCACGCATCGATGGATACAACAAATCTGGATAGTCCACACGCTTAATTGGTCGGTTAGTTGGAATCGTAATGACTTCCATGTTGTAAATTTCGCGTAATTCTTCTTCTTCAGTCTTGGCTGTTCCCGTCATACCAGAGAGTTTCTTGTACATACGGAACAAATTCTGATAAGTAATTTGCGCCATTGACTTATTTTCTTCTTGAATTTCAACGCCTTCTTTGGCTTCGATTGCTTGATGCAAACCATCAGACAAGCGTGTCCCTTCAGAAATACGACCGGTTGATTGATCAATCAACTTCACTTCACCATCTTGGACCACATAATCTTTGTCATTGATGTAGTTAAAATTAGCTCGCAAAGCTTGATCAATATGGTGCGTTAAGGCCGTATCGCCAGCAGCATATAAATTATCCAAATTAAAGAAAACTTCTGCCTTGTGAATCCCTTCATCGGTCATCATCGTGGTCTTGGCTTCTTCATCAATTTTATAATCTTCATCACGCACAAGCGTTTTGACAAAACGATCAGCTCGCGCATACAACTGTGAGACACCTGATCCAGGCCCTGAAATAATCAAAGGGGTCCGCGCCGTATCAATCAAAATTGAATCCGCTTCGTCAATCAACGCAAAATTCAAACCACGTTGCATGACGCGTTCATCCGCACGATGTACCATGTTGTCACGCAAATAATCAAACCCAATGTTAAAGTTGGTTGAATACGTAATGTCAGCATTATAGGCTGCTCGTTTTTCATCCGCTGGTGCATCACCCACATTCACACCAACTGTTAAACCAAGCCAGTTATAAAGTTGACCCATTTGTTCCGCATCTCGCGCTGACAAATAATCGTTAACGGTTACCACATGCACACCACGACCTGACAAAGCGTTCAGATAAACAGCCATTGTCGCCGTTAAGGTCTTCCCTTCACCGGTACGCATTTCCGCTAAATTACCACCATGCAATACCGCAGCACCCATGATCTGAACACGGAATGGGTACAACCCTAAGACACGCTTAGCGCCTTCACGTGCAACCGCGAAAGCTTCTGGTAAAATCTCATCTAGCACCTTTGATAATGCTTTATTTTGTTTGTCCTTATCTGTCGCTTCAGCTACCGCTGCTGCAATTTTTTCCCGGAAAAATGGCGTTTTAGCTTGTAATTGCGCGTCAGTTAATGCCGACATTTCATCAGCATAACTTTCAACTTGATCGGCAATATGGTTTAATTTTTTTAGTTGCTTCTTTGAATTATCAACTAATTTACGTATTGGATTTGCCATTGTTTTTAGCACACAACTTGAATCAGTCGTGTGTGTCTCCTCTGAAATATGAATTTGTGTGTTCTACCGCACAATAGTCTACTATAAATTGTAGCAAAAAAAGCCCAATAAATATAGGCTTTTGACAGATTAATAATGCGCTGTTGGTGTCAATGTTTCTTGACCACCCATGTAAGGCCGCAAGACTTCTGGAATTGTTACGGTGCCATCTTCATTTTGATAGTTTTCCAAAATGGCAGCAACCGTCCGGCCAACTGCAAGTCCTGAGCCGTTTAATGTGTGGACCAATTGAAGCTTATCGTTGTCATCACGGTAAGTAATATGCATACGACGCGCTTGGAAATCTTCTGTATTAGATACTGATGAAATTTCCCGATAA
>USIU01000062.1 GCA_900554745.1 uncultured Leuconostoc sp. | reverse complement strand
GCAACTTGTTGGCTCCCAGCCGCTAACTTTGGGGCATTTTGCGCTAGTTGTGACGTCCCTGCCGCTAACTGATTGGCCCCGTTAGCAGCTGTTGCAGCGCCACTAGCGAGTTGCCCAGCACCGCCGTTAGCTTGGGCCACACCTTGGGTATATTGTGCCAAACCATTAGCTAAAGTTGACGTCCCTTGTGATAAGGCTTGCGCACCATCGTTTAACTGACGACTCCCATCAGCCAACTGTCCCAACCCATTGTTGAGTTGGCGCGCACCATCGGAACCCGCAAGGAATCCTTTTTGAGAAGCCGTAGTTGCTGACAAGATTGTCTTATTATAGACACTTTGTAGTGAGCGATTGACACTATCTTGAATTTTAACCGCTGCCGAACTGGTCATCTTTTCGGCAATAAAACTTTGCCCAGCATTTTGGGCAATGGCGATTTTGGCATACTTTGGCTCATCGCTCAATAACGTCCCAGCATTACGGGTAAAGTTTTTCGGAATCGTAATCGTCATATAATAACGCCCAGCAGCCAAACCTTCTCGCGCTTGTTCTGACGAAACTTTCTGCAATTTCAGCGGCTTCTCTCGTAGCAACTTATCAGTTAAATCTTGTCCTAAATGTTGCGTCTTCCCGTTAATTTTAGCCGCCTGATCATTATTGACAATGGCGACGGGTAAATGATCCAATCGGCCATACGTATCCCACAATGATGACAAGAAAATCACCGCATAAATACTGGGAATCATGGCAATCCCAATTAATAATAATTTTAATCCACGCAGCTTACTAATTCGCTGCCATTCTTCACTTTGCCAAAACTTCATGCGCTGCCTCTTTTTCGTGTACTTTTTTATCTATGGATATATTATATACACGGATAAGACGAATTGCAAACAAAAAAAGCAAAATTTCTTTTGCTTTTCTGTACTCGATATTTAAGTTTAAATCATGTCAATCAAAAGTTGCTTGATTTCAGCTAGGCTTGGCTGGCGTGGGTTACCAGGCGTGCACTGATCGTTGTAGACAAGGTCTGTCAACTGATCAACACTCTTCATCAAAGTTGCTTCAGTAACGCCGTTTGCTGTCAATGTCAAGTCAACGTCAATTGACTTAGCTAAATCCTTCACAGCAGCAATCAATGATTCAACCAATTCAGCATCTGTGTTACCCTTCAAGCCAAGGTAGCGGGCGATATCAGCGTAATCCTTTTGTGCTGTGTATGTTTCATAGCGAGGGTATGGTGTGCGCTTAACGTTACCTGTCACAGCATTGAACTTAATCACATGTGGCATGGCAATCGCAATTGACAAACCGTGTGCCAAACCGAATTCACCACCGATCTTGTGTGCAAGTGAGTGGTTGATTCCAAGGAAGGCGTTGGCAAATGACATACCAGCAAGTGTTGAAGCATAGTGCATCTTTGTACGTGCGTTTTGCCCTTCCTTGGTTGGGTTCTTTGGATCGTAGTTGTATGATGTTGTCAAGTTTTCAAAGATCAACTTGATAGCTTCCAAAGCCCATGGACGTGTGAATTCTGATGCCATTACTGAAACGTATGATTCAAAGGCGTGTGACAAAGCATCCAATCCTGAGAAGGCAACTGTACGCTTTGGCACAGTCATCACGAATTCTGGGTCAACAATAGCGACTTCTGGTGTCAATTCATAATCGGCCAATGGATACTTCACGTGTGTTTCATCGTCTGTAATAACGGCGAATGGTGTCACTTCTGAACCAGTACCTGATGTTGTTGGGATGGCAACCATTTGTGTCAAACGTGCGTGGTAGAACTTCACGATACGCTTACGGATGTCCATGAACTTTTGTTGCAATTCCATGAACAATTCCTTGATGCCTTCTTCGTCTGACAAAATACCTTCGTGACGTGTTGAGTATTCGTACAAGAAGCGACCAATCTTACCGGCATCAAGTGCTGAACCACCACCAAGCAAGATGACAGTATCAGGCTTAAAGTCAGCCATTTGACGTGCAATTTCCACAGCTTGTGACAAAGTTGGATCTGGTTGTACTGAACCATAAATTGATGTTTCAACTTGTTCTTGGCGCAATTCTAATTGGCTCAAAACCTTACCAACGAAGCCGAATTGTACCATACCAGGATCGGCCACGATGAAGGCGCGCTTAACTGATGGCAAATCTTGCAAATAAGTGATGGCGTTTGCTTCGTAGTAAACTTCCTTTGGCAAACGAATCCATTGTGGCCGGTTACGACGGCGTGCCACTGTTTTAATATTAAGCAAATCGTATGTTGACAAGTTGTGAGACAATGAATTCTTCCCCCATGATCCGGTACCAAGCGTCAATGATGGGCGCATAGCATCTGTATAGATATCACCGACACCACCGATTGAATCTGGTTGGTTAACCAAGATACGAGATGCACCGATAGCATCAGCATATTCCTTAATAAATGGATCATCTTGTGATCCAATTTGAATAGCCGCGTTGTGACCAGCACCTTGATAGTCCAAAAGTGCTTGAACAGTGTCGATGGCTTCTTCACGTGTGTCAACCTTATAAAGTGACAACAATGGTGACAACTTTTCTGATGACAAGGCTTCACCGATGTTCTTGCGGTCCAATTCGAACAACAAGACATCCTTACCTTCAGGAATCTTAACACCAGCTTGTTCAGCAATCCAACGACCTGACATACCAGCAACTGGACCAGCTACCCCGAAGCCTTCTGCATTTGGCTTGAAGACGAAGTCAGCAATCTTCTTGTAGTCCTTCTTAGGTACCAAGTAAGCACCTTGTTCTTGCAACTTTTGCAAAATTTCATCGTAAACAGGTGCTTGGATAACTGCTGAGTTTTCAGTGGCACAGATCATACCGTTGTCAAAACGCTTTGACAACAACAAGTCAGATACCGCACGGTCTGTATCAACAGTTGCATCGATATAAACCGCACCGTTACCGGCACCAACACCCATTGAAGGGTTACCTGACTTCAACGCTGCGTTAACCATTGATGGCCCACCAGTTGCCAAGATTGAGGCAATACCTGGGTTTTGAATCAAGGCTGTTGTGGCATAGATTGATGGTGTTTCAATCCATTGGATGAAGTTCTTAGGTGCACCAGCCTTCAACGCTGCTTCATAAACAATCTTAGCGGCGTGTGCTGAGGCCTTTTGGGCTTGTGGGTGGAAAGCAAAGATAATCGTGTTACGTGTCTTTGCTGTCAACATGGCCTTAAAGATTGTTGTTGATGTTGGGTTAGTTGTTGGTACGATACCAGCCAAAACCCCAAGTGGTGCAGCGACTTCAACTTTTCCTTGGATTTTATCTTCGCTAATCACACCAACTGTCTTATCAAACTTGATGGCGTTATAAACAGATTCTGAAGCAAAACGGTTCTTTGTATCCTTATCTTCAACAACCCCGCGACCTGTTTCGTCATGTGCTTCATGTGCTAATAGCAATGAATTTTCTGATCCAGCCAATGCCATGGCTGCAACAATCTTATCAACTTGTTCTTGGGTATAGGTTGAGAATTCAGCCAAAGCCTTTTGTGACTTTTCAACCAATTCTGCTGTCATTTTTTCAGCTTGTGCTTGTAATTCCGCCTTTTCTTCTGGCGTCAAAGCCTTCTTTGCCGGCTTCTTTTCAGTTGAGTCTACCATAATGATTACTCCTTTTATCATTTGCTCATTTATTAACAATCTAAGTATATAACAGGCTTGTTTAAAATGCAAGTTTTTTGGAAATATTTTTTAAAACGTTGATTAATCAACGTTTTAAAACATTTTATTTGCTATTATATTTTTGTGTATTTATATACAAGGTCGCGTTGAGAAGTCAATTGCTACCCACAATAAGACCAACACGAAAACTTAACCAGCACATCATGATCATATAAAAAGCATAGCGTTTTGTCGCTATGCTTTTTACCCAGTTGCTTAATGGAATACCATACCACCGTCTACAACAATTGTTTGACCAGTCACGTAATTAGAATCATCCCCAGCTAAGAAACTCACGACATTGGCCACATCTTCTGGTTCACTCAAACGACCAAGCGTAATCCCGTCAGAGAATTGTGCCATGCCCCATTCATCATCCTGACCAGCATTTTGCCCTACTTCGTGTGCAATATCCCACATCATAGGTGTTTTAACAATGCCTGGCGCAAAAGCATTTACCGTAATCCCAAATTCAGCTAATTCCTTTGCTGTCGTTTGCGTAATACCGCGAATCGCAAATTTTGTTGAACCATACGCCGTCAAATTAGGATTCCCTTGTACGCCTGCTTGAGATGTCGCGTTAATAATTTTACCGCCGTGTCCAAGTGACATAAAGGCATCTGCTGCTGCCTGTGTGCCCCAAACGACACCGTTGACATTAATGCCCCACGTCCAGTTCATATCTTCTTCAGTAACTGACATAATTGGTGTTGTTGGTGCAACACCTGCATTATTAACAATGACATTGAAGTCGCCAAACTTTTCTTTTGTTTCAGCCACTGCTGCAAAAACTTCTGCACGTTTTGCCACGTCTGCCTGAATCGCAATGGCTTCGCCACCGTTGGCATTAATCTCATCCGCCACCTTTTGTACCTTGTCTAAATGCCGGCCAACCACTGCAACCTTAAAGCCATCTTTAACCAAGCGTTCAGCGATCGCCTGCCCGATACCTTGTCCTGCACCTGTTACTAATGCTACTTTTGTCATCTTGCTATGCCCTCCTCTTGATAACTATTTCACAAACAATATACACCTTATATGTGAATTTGTAAACAATTACGCTTATACGTTGTTACTGCTATAATAAATGCAAGACAATTATCGGGAGAAATATATGTATTATCTAGATGGCCAATTTTACCAACTGGGGTTAAAGCAAAAAATCAGTTTTTTCGCCATTTCCCTTATGCTCAATTCATTTGGTAATGGGCTAAGCGTCGCAACCGCTATGGGTTCAGCGCCGTGGACGGCTGGTGCGGCCAACCTTGCCCATCTGACGGGGTGGCAAATCGGCATTTTTCTCGCCCTCTTTGCCACCTCGATTGCCTTTTTAAATATGTTTCTCGCCATGAATTTTAATTGGGTCCGTTTTACAGGAAATGTGCTCTTTGGCCTCTCATTTAGCTTATTGGTCGGGATTTTTGCGGCTTTTTTCGTCAAATTAGGCGTTGCTGCAATCGCTTGGTATTGGCGTTTAGGCCTAGATATCTTTGCGATTTGGACTATCGGGGTCGCCATTTCCATTTATCAACGCGTTAACTGGGTGTTACACCCTCTAGATGATTTAACGAATATTTTACGTTTTGACTATTTTCACGGTGACGCATCAAAAGCTCAAATGAGTAATTTCATCGTTGCAATCGGTATTTCATGCGTGGCTTTTCTCATTAGCCACCAAATTGTCGCCCTTGGCTTAGTGACCCTCGTCTCGTTCTTTTTTCAAGGCCGTAATATCGCCTGGGCCGATCGCCATATTTTTAAACATCTCGTTCACGGCGATGTCCGCGGTGACTAAAAAAGCAACGCTCAGTATACTGAACGTTGCTTTTTATCTTAACGATACCGTTGACTATCGCTCGTTTTGCCTACCGATAGCCAAATGGTGAGGAGTAAACTCACCATCATCGGTAACCACCACGTTTTCATCACTACTATTGGTAGTTTCAAGTGGCTAATTAATGGCCAACTTACAAATAATATATTCAGACTCAACGGTCCAACTTGCCACCAGCCAGAATGCCCCATGTCATGCAAACGTCTCGTGTATAACGCCAATGTTGGTAACACTACCATAATTGACATACAACACGACACCATCACCACAAGCATGACTGTCGCTTCAACCGCACTTGTTTCCGCCTGAGCAGCGGATTGCCGCCCAAAAAATGCGCCAAGTCGCGCCACGGCGACAATAATACCAGCTACAATAACGTACACACTCCCCCAAAACCAAATAACCCAATTAAATGCGCGACGTGAACTCGTCCCACGAAAATTTGTATACTGCCTAAAAAAATCAGCTAAGGCCCCCCACGCTGTCATGATCTATTCCCCCTTTGATCGCTTGCTATCATCTTACCATACCTTAAAAAATTAAAAACATTTTTCCAGGTCTTAACTGTCTCATTCACAAGATTGCGCCCTGAGGCGTTTATGTTAGCCTAGATAAAATGTTAAAATATGAGGATAACCTCAACGACATTATTCAGAAAAATAAAGGCGGTAACTATGACCACAACGCCAATTGAAAAACCACGCATCACCATCACAAACGTTATCTGGAGTCTCGACCCCGAGACGTTGGCGGTGAAGCTCCTGTTAGTTAAACGGGCAGACAGTCCTTTCCAGAATTTTTGGGCCTTACCCGAAACCTGGTTACGGGTAGATGAGAGTGCCCACGAGGCCACTTTGCGCCTTGTCAAAGAAAAGCTCGGCCTCGACTTGCCCAATGTGCACGCCGAACAACTCGCGACGTTTACCGAGCCCAACCGCTCACCGGGTGAACGTGCCTTGTCACTCAGCTATATGACCTTTTTGCCTAGCTATCCGCCACTCCAGCCAGGGCCAGGTGCGTTAGATGCCCAGTGGTTTACACTTAAAAAACAGCCATCGGGCTTATTTAGCTTCAAATATCAGGATTTGGCCTTCCAAACGTTGGTCGCCGATGACTATATCACCCACCAAGATCCGACCAAGCGCCTCGCGTTTGATCATAATTGGATTCTGACCGTTGCTACCCAGCGCATTATCAATAAATTAGATTATCAACCAACAATTTTACTCATTCTAGGACCAGCCTTTACGCTTAAAATGGCCCGCCACGTCTTTGAAAGTTTTGGTAAAAAGGAGCCTGATAATTCCAACTTTTTGCGGAATCATCAACAGTTGCTGCGCCCACTTGGTTCAAGTAGTCAAAATCGTCCCGGGCGCCCAGCCAAAAAATATCAGTTGCTTATTCAATAATGCCGGTGTACAATCTCTTTAATTAATAAAAGTAAAAAAAACTTTTATTAGCAAAGAAGGAGATTTTGTCATG
>USIU01000061.1 GCA_900554745.1 uncultured Leuconostoc sp. | reverse complement strand
CGGGCAGCCGTCAAACTACCATAAATAGCCGCAATTAGAATGAAGCCCATTTCAAGCGACAACATCAAGACTTGTTGCTGACCTGACAATAAAAACATCGTGGCAAAGATTAACACACCAAGCAAACCATTATACACCCCTTGGTTACCAAGTAATGTTTTCACTTCGGGGATATCCACAATTTCCGGTTTCAGTTCAAATGCCTTCGCTTGTTGTGGTGTTGACCCAAAAACTTCAACAACCATAATGCCAATTGCTTCAATGGCGACTAGCGCCGTGATGACCAATGCTATCATTTATTCTCCCCCATTTTCTTCTGGTTTAATTTGTACCACAATTTTACCACGCGCATGATGCGTTTCGCTTCGTTCATGCGCTGCTTGAATACCTGCAGTCGTCAATGGATACACAGAATCCACGACAATTTTTAAGTCACCTGATGCCATATCGGCCCCTAACACAGCCAAGTCTTGCCCGTTTGGTTGCAGCCAACCTTCCCGCACCGTTTTGTCCGGGGTGGCCTTTTGTTCAGGAGTCAATGTGGCTGAAATCGTCACAAAATGGCCCCCAGGCTTCAAAATTGCCAGCCCATTATCGACATCCCCGACCATGTCAAACACCGCATCATAATCGGCTAACACGGCTTGAATGTTGGTCGTGTGGTAATCAATCACTTCATCAGCACCAAGACCCACCACAAAGTCATGGTTGGCTTGACTTGCTGTTGTTGCAACATAAGCGCCCATCTTTTTTGCCAATTGGATGGCGTAAATACCAACGCCACCAGCACCGGCTTGAATCAGCACCTTTTTCCCAGCACTGACTTGCAATTGTTGTAACATTTGCAGCGCGGTAAGGCCCGCCAAAGGCACAGCCGCCGCTTCAGCAAAGCTCACATTTTCTGGTTTTAAGGCCAACTTATCCGCTTTCACTGCGGTATATTCGGCATATGACCCATTACGGCCAATTGGATCAATGTCTGGTCGGGCAAAAACCGCATCCCCGACTTTAAAGCCGGTCACCGCATCGCCTACGGCAACAATTTTCCCAGCGACATCCCAACCGAGTACCACGGGAAACGCCCATTGGAACATGCGCTGCAAGAGCCCTTCGCGAGCCTTATAGTCAATCGGATTAATACTGGTGGCGATATTTTCAACCAAGACTTCATCTGCTTGAATGGCAGGAACTGCGGTATCCACTACCGTTAAGTTCTCTCGGACACCATATTGGTTAATTACTGCTGCTTTCATCACTAATCTCCTTTTAGGCCAAATAGTTGGCAATCATTGGCAAAACAACCCCAGTATGTGTTGGGAAAGCAAAAATTTGGTCTTTAATGTCGGCACTCGTGTCGTGTTTGTTAATCACTGGCACCAAAGCGTTCACCACTTCGGGAGCAAAGTCACCAATTAAGGCCGCCCCGACCAATTGCTTTTCTTGATTCAACACAATTTTAATGGCGGCGTGGACGTCATTTAACGTCTGGAAACGCATCACTTGCCCATAAGGTATCTCGATGACCTGCAAGTCGTCGCGTTGCGCTGCTGCCTCAGTCGTCACGCCGACTTGCGCAACACGGGGCAAAGTAAAGGCCACGGTTGGCACAACAGGATAGGCAATCGGCGCCGAATCACCCAAGAGCACGCGGGCGATGTAATGCGATTCAAACGTTGCGGTTGGTGTCAAACGCGCGATTGGCTTTGAAATCACATCCCCACTGGCGTAAATGTTTGGCACGTTCGTTTGCAAGTGATCATTGACCAAGACCCCTTGACGGTCATAGGCCACCCCAACCGTATCTAAGCCGAGGCCATCAATATTAGCTACCCGGCCCGTGGTGTCCATCACATAATCGGCTTCAATACGTTGCCCTTGCGCTGTTTCAACAGCATACTGGCCGTTATCTAATGCCGTGACACGCGTCACCGCTTGGCCAAACGCAAACGCAATGCCCTTAGCGGACATATCGGCCACAACTTGTTGGGCATAGTCGGCGTCAAAGCCATTTAACGCCCGGTCACCATATTCAATCAACGTCACTTGACTCCCCGCTGCATGAGCAATTGACGCAAATTCCATGGCGATGTAACCTGCGCCAATAAAGACCATTGACTTTGGCATTTCTGGCAAATCCAAGAAATCCGTACTGTCGTGCGTGAGTTCAGCGCCTGTAATTGGTAGCTTAGCTGGGCGTTGCCCAGTGGCGATGACAAACTGATCAGCCTGATATTGGACATCCCCAACCGTAATCGTTTGCGCATCAATGAATTGCGCATGACCGGCAATAATATCAATCCCATCAACCGACAACATCTTGGCCAAGCCATCCGATAATGGATCAATCACTTGATGCTTGTAAGCCATCAATTCTGGCCAAATAATATCAGGTGTATCGTTAATCCCAATCCCGTGATAGTGGTGCAAATGGTGCATCATTTCTGCAGGACCATCTAACAAGATTTTGGCGTTGCAGCCAAAGTTCGTGCAAGTTCCGGCCACTTTATTGGCTTCGACCAAGGCCACTTTCTTACCGGCGCGCGCCAATGTTTGCGCACCGTGCCAGGCCGCATGGCCACTACCAATGAAAATAATATCGTACATGATTATCCTGCTTTCTCTTCTGTTAACATCGTTTGTAAAATGGCATTCAACGCTTGATTCTCACGAAGGACGTCTTCCAATGGTCGCCCACTACGCGCCAGTAAATCATCGCGAACGGCATCAACCTCGGTTAGTATTTGTGCAAATAAAGGTTGCTTGTCATCTGGCATCGACAAGACTTTGGCCCGTTTATCAGTTGGGCTAGGCGTTTTTTGCAACCATGACTTCTTGACCAACTTATCAATCACCGGTGTGAGCGTGTTACTCGATAAATCCAGCGCCGCCCCGATTGCCATTAATGTCAATGGCCCTTGTTGATGAATAATCAAAAGACTCATGTATTGCAAGTATGACAAATCATAGGGTTCTAAGACCCGACTATAAAGTCGGTGAAAATATCGGTTCGTGTTATACACTGATAAACAGAGTTCATCATAAAGATAGTCCGCTGGGGTCATCGTTGTTATCGCTCCTTTCTTTCTTGTAATTATATCGCATACGATATAATTTGCAAGTCAAATAAAAAAAGCGCTGTCCCATTTGTGGGCCAAACGCTTGTTGCGACTGTTTATAATACCTCACCTCGACTAGCAATGACTTGTTGATACCAATGGAAACTATCTTTTTTGTAGCGTTTGGCGCTGCCTTCGCCAAAGTCATCTAAATCAACGTAAATATAGCCGTAACGCTTCTTCATTTCGCCGGTACCAGCAGATACAATATCAATCGGTCCCCAAGACAAGTATCCGATGACGGGAATGCCATCGTTCACCACGGCTTTTTCAACTTCGGCAATGTGCGCCCCTAAATAAGCGATGCGATAATCGTCATGCACAGTGGGTTCATCACTAGTTGTATCAAGTTGGTCATACGCCCCAAACCCATTTTCAACAATCATAATGGGTAAGTCTGGATAAAGGTCGTTAATTTCATTGAGTGCATAACGTAAGCCTTGCGGATCAATTGCCCACCCCCAATCACTAGCTTTAATTTGCGTATTGGGCACCGTTTCCCATTGGGTAGGTGCGTCTAATTCGGCGTCGGCGTCAGTTTTAGCTTGAATTACCGAAGACGCATAGTAAGAAATACTCAAATAATCCACCGTGCCAGCTGCTAAATCTTCAAAATCTTGTGCCGTCACATCAGCCCGCCAACCCGTGCGGGCAAATAATTGTTCCAATTCATGCGGGTAAGCCCCACGAATATGCACATCACGAAACCAGTCTCGTTGCTGTCTGGCCTTTTGTACCGCCAATTGATCCGCCGGTTTTGTTGAGGCGGGATAAAGCGTCCCAACATTTAACATTGCGCCAATTTTAAAGTTTGGATTGATGTCATGCCCGATACGTACCGCACGGGCACTGGCAACCAACTCGTTATGGGCTGCTTGATACATGGCTGCTTGCCGTTGATCAACGGTCATTTCTGGGGTGAACTTCAAACCAGAATTTGTCCAAACAAGAAATTCTGATAGACTACTTTTTTCCGCTTGATTAGCCTGATTGGAGATTTCGTTATGCGTGATCCAGTACGTCACCTTGTCTTTGTAACGCTCAAACACGACCCGCACATATTTTTCAAAGTAATCAATCACTTGCCGATTTTCCCAACCACCATAGGCCGTCACCAAATGATAAGGCATCTCAAAGTGTTGTAACGTGATAACTGGCTCAATGCCAAGGGCATGCATTGTGTCAAACAAGTCATCGTAGAAAGCCAACCCTGCTTCATTAGGTTCAGCATCATCGCCATTAGGGAAAATCCGTGTCCAGGCAATCGATGTCCGAAAGGCTTTAAAGCCCATTTCGGCCATTAAGGCTAAATCTTCCTTGTATGTCTTATAAAAATAAATCCCGTGATGATTGGGATAATTTTTCCCTGACACCACGCCGTCAGTAATTTCACGGGGTTGCTCATGCGAACCAGCCGTTAACACATCCGCAATCGAAACGCCCTTGCCATCTGCGTCCCAATACCCTTCGGCTTGATGCGCAGCAATCGCACCACCCCATAGAAAATCTTCTGGTAATTGTAATCCTTTTTTTGACATGTCATTGGCTCCTTTTGTCCTAACAGTTTAATTGTAACCGCTTTCTTTTTAGAAAATCCGCTTTTTGGTCAAAATTTCGGACATTTTGTGAACCTAAACTTCTTGATTAATCGTCATCAACAAATGATAGATTGCCCCATACAAATTAGCATCATTGCCAAACCGGCTCGATAAAATTGGGATCGGCGTGAGCACATTGGTAATCACCGCATTTTGCGCTAATAACGCCCGATAAGCGGTTTGAATCTGGTCAGCAACAATGGGTTGCGCGCTGATGCCACCACCAATTACCACCCGTTCGACGTCAATCACCGTTTGTAAATTATAAATCAGATGCGCGATAGTTTGTGTATAGGCCAAAAATTGCGGTAATGCGCGCCGATCACCTTGGTTGATGGCCTCAAAAACGGCGTAACCATCATGCGAGTCCGGCAAACCAAGGGCGGTGGCAACACGTTCAATCATCCAGACTGCACTCCCCTGACTCCCCATCCAATGGTTGAGATCTGACAAATCAGTATCTAACGCCATAAAACTCAATTCCCCGGCTTGAAAATGACTGCCCGCATACAACTGCCCATTTAAAATCAATCCGCCACCAACACCCGTGCCTAATACCACAGCGGCCCCATTTTGGACACCTTTCAAGTTACCCAGCCATAGTTCCGCCAACGCTGCCGCTTTCCCGTCGTTTTCAACACTGACCGGCACGGCTAATTGCAAGGCCGCAGGTAAATTGACTTGGTCCAAAAACTGTAAGGCTCCACCACCATAAATGGTTTCATCCTGATGAACCACCTTACCTGGTACCGAAATGCCAACCCCTTTAATTTGGTCTTGAAACTGTGTGATAATAGCCGTCAGTTGTGCCATAAAGGCGGGCAAATCCGTCGTCACTGTCGGTGTGCTATGTTTTTCAATCAACGTACCGGCGCGATTGACCAGCCCATATTTTAAGTTCGTGCCACCAATATCAATGGCGAGATAATTGTGCGTCATCCAATCACTCCTTTTTCACAGCAAATGCGACTGCTTCACGCAACGCATTCTCGGCCTGGGCAAAGTCTCCGACTTTGTCCATAAACGCATGGGTCATCCCGTTGTAGCGTAGGTAATCGGCTTGACCACCACTGGTGCGTACCTTTTGGATAAACGCTTCCCCTTGAAAACGTAAGGGATCATACTCGCCAATCACCGTCAGTGACGGCGGTAATTGTGCCAACGCCGCAGTATCCGCTAATAGCGGTGACAAGTAAATACTCGTGGCGTCACTTTGCCGAATATAAATTTGGTCAATCAAACCCGCGCCACCAAAAAATCCTTGTAAATAGGGCAATAACAGTGCCTGGTCAGCTTCAGCAATCGGATAGCGCCGCACATCACTCAGCCACGCAGTCAACCGCGGATCGTGTGCTTGATAGGTCACTGGATAAAAAGCTATCATCTTGGTGATCGCATTAACCCCTAACGCCCGATCGAGCAAACCCAAGCCGTAAACAAAACCACCGCCAGCAGAATCTCCCAACACAGATACCCGGGTGGTATCAATCGGCCAACCACTTTGATTAAGCGTCCAAGTAATCGTTTGGTAGGCTTCTAAAAAGCCTTCAGGATAAGGATGTTCCGGTGCTAAGGCCCAATCCACTGAAACCACCCGCACATCGCCTAAGTCAGCTAACGCGCGTGCCGGCTTATCAACATTATCCAATGAGCCACCAAAGAAGCCACCACCATGATAAAAGAAAATCACCGGTAATGTTTGATCAACCAAACTAGTCTTCACATACGTTCGCAATGGCACCCCGTAAGCCGTTGTCGTATCCACGACGGTGAGATCATGCGTCGCAATATCTTTGGCCGCCGGCCATCCCATCGCCGCACGCATTGTGGCAATATCTGGCGAGGTTGTCGTTGGCTGCTGAGCAGCTTGCGCTTGCGCCGCCACTAATTCTGCACGTGCCTGAGGATCTAACACCCCACCGGTTAATGTGTCTGGTACTAATTTAATCGTCACACCCTGCGTACGATCGATTTGTGTGTCAAATTGTGTCAAAGTCCCATCCTCCTATGATGCTTTATCGTCGGCCGCTTGTGACTTAACAGCGCTAACTGAATCGCTGCCAGTAGGAAAATCATCAGTGTGGCGACTAACAAACTTGCTTTATTGGTTGTCTGCCCCGTTAATGGTGTCACGAGGGCTAAAATTTGTGGTGATAAGAAGACCGCCACGTTAATGCCAACCAGCATTAGCGCTGACGATAAATTCGATGAACCGGCTGGCTGTACCTCTGCCACCCGACCGAAAACGGCCGGCATGAAAATAGGTAACCCTAAGCCCACTAGACTCACGCCAAACCAAACCATCGTGACCGTACCGGCCGACACAATGGCCCATAAAC